>SVPL01000031.1 GCA_015065925.1 Oscillospiraceae bacterium | reverse complement strand
AAAATTTCTTTTGCCATCATAACTGCGCCCATTCTGTTGGGATGCACTCTGTCCCAAGCAATGGAAGCCGAATGGCGGTAGCCAAGATATTTGTTATACATAGCCTGAAAATCAACAAAAATAAGGTTGTATTTTTCGGCAAGCTCCTTGCAAATGGCGGTGTATTCGTCCATTTTTGCCCGCATCCAATCATCCTTATTAGGCTCCATATAGTATGGGGAGCAAAGGAAAATACCCTTAACGCTGAGTTCGTTCTTTATGCGCAAAATCATTGCTTCAACATTCTGCTTATATTCTTTAGTTGTAACGGCGTGCTCGGGAATAGCGGGTTCATCAAATTGACGCCAAACATCATTAATGCCGATGCAAATTGAAACCCAATCAGGATTTAGCTTTATAACAGCATCATCAAATCTGTCTAAAAGATTTTTGCTGGTATTACCACTTACACCGGTGTTTGTAATGCGAAGTTTTAAATCAGGATAGCAGGCAACAAGCAGATTTTCAATTTCTCTTACATAGCCGTGACCAAGATTGTCAAAAAGACCTTCTCCAACAGGCTTTGTACAACCCGCATCGGTTACAGAATCGCCCGTAAAAACAATTCTGTCCATATTTTTAAAAATCATTCAAAACACCTCAGCTATTAAACATTAAATCTAAACAGAACAACATCGCCGTCCTGCATAACATATTCCTTGCCTTCACTGCGCACAAGACCTTTTTCTTTAGCGGCGGTCATACTGCCACACTCCATAAGGTCCTTAAAGGCAACAACCTCTGCACGAATAAATCCGCGCTCAAAATCGGTGTGGATTTTACCCGCGGCACCGGGGGCTTTTGTGCCTTTGGTTATGGTCCAAGCGCGAACCTCGGGTTTACCGGCGGTGAGGTAGGAGATAAGTCCTAAAAGGTCATAGCAGGTAGTTATAAGACGGTCAAGACCTGATTTATCAAGTCCTAAATCGGCAAGGAAAAGCTCCTTTTCTTCCATAGAAAGGGAGGCGATCTGCGATTCCATTTCTGCGCAGATAGGAAGTGTTTCGGCACCCTCCTTAGCGGCAATTTCTTTTACCGCATTAAAACGCTCGTTAGAGTCAATTCCGTTTGCAAAATCGTCCTCACTCATATTACAGGCGTAAATAACAGGCTTTGCGGAAAGAAGCGGCATTTCGGCTAAGATTTCTGCTTCTTTTTCGTTTGTTTCCACTGCACGGGCAGAAACACCGTTTTCAAGCTCCTTTAAAAGACGCTGTAAAAATTCAACCTCGGGAGCTAAGGATTTATCACCCTTCATAGCCTTTGCCGATTTGTCAAGACGGCGGGTAACCATCTCCATATCGGAAAGAATAAGCTCTATGTTAATTGTTTCAATATCACGCGATGGGTCTACCGAGCCTTCTACGTGAATAATATCGTCACTTTCAAAGCAACGAACAACGTGAACAATAGCGTCAACCTCACGAATGTGGGAGAGGAATTTGTTTCCAAGACCTTCACCCTTGGAAGCACCCTTTACAAGACCTGCAATATCAACAAATTCAATAACCGCAGGGGTGTATTTTTCTGGGTCGTACATTTTTGCAAGAGCGTCCAGGCGCTCGTCGGGAACGGCAACCATACCAACATTTGGCTCGATGGTGCAAAAGGGGAAGTTTGCTGACTGTGCGCCTGCGTTTGTTATTGCGTTAAAAAGAGTAGATTTACCAACATTGGGTAAACCAACGATACCTAGTTTCATAAATTTTAGTTCTCCTTGAAATTTTGTTTGTGCTTCGTACATATTATCACATTATAATTATATCACAGCAACATTAAAAATCAATAGTAATATTATTTGTTTTTTCTTTTTTCTCAATAAGCTCTTCCATCGAAACACCGAGCACCTTTGAAATGCGGTAAATTGTTTCGGCGGAGCATTTGTGGGGCTGTGCCTTGCCACTGCAAATATCATTGATGGTAGTGTAGGCGATGCCGCTTTCCTTAGCAAGTCGATACCTAGTTATTTTTTTGTTTTCCATTAATTCGTTTATCATCACGGTGTTTCACCTCCCGTTTACTAATATTATATCGGTTGACCGTGATAATATCAATAGTGTTTGCGTTTATATTTAAAATACTATTTATTTCTTTCTTTATATTCGAGTGGTGACATTCCTGTTTGCCTTTTAAAGATTTTGCATAGATATGAAGCTGAGCAAAAACCAACCAAATCGGCAATTTCGTCAAGGTTTTTTTCGGGCGCATCCAAAAGTGTTTCCTTTGCCATATCCACCTTTTTGTTTAGGATAAATTCCATAGGCGGAATACCAAAATTTTTTACGAATAGTCGGCGCAGGTGAGCCGGAGAATATCCCGAGATTTGTGATAATTTCTCGGGAGTTATTTTTTTATAGTAGTTAATGTTTATATATTCGACTGCCGATAAAAGCTTGTGATGATCGGTGTATTCCTTATTTTTATTTAGTTCTTTAGAGCAAAGGATATAAATCAGACGCAAAAACAGTTCAGCAATTTTAATTTTACAAAGAGGTGTGCCTGAACGGTGAAATTTACTTATATCTTTAAAAAGATGCAGAGAATTTGCGCCTTTTGTTACAGTATTTATCCTAAAATCAAAATTTCTCTCACAAAAAAATGAAATAAAATAATACGAAAGATTAGCTTTTCCGTATGTTGATAGTGTAACATTTTGGAAATCTTTAATAAAGATAATATCCCCTGAGTTGCAAATATATTCGGCATCGTCAACCTTTACCCCACATTTACCCGACTCAATGCAGTAAATTGTGGCAAATTCATTGGTTTTTTCCCACTTCCAACCAACACGCTGTTTATAATATCCTGCGTTTTTAAAGGCGGTTATTGGATTGCTCTCAAAATTATCAAAATCGTTTATATTCCTCATAGCTTCAACATCCTTTAAATGATGTTTTTATTTTACAACAATAAACATTCTGTGTCAATAAAAAATGAGCGAATTGTTATATAAAATGAGCGAGTATTGTATTGAATAGTATGGTATTTGATTGTATAATTACAATAGTTTGAGTTAGCAGAGGTGTTTTTATGAAAGCTTTAGTTGCTATAAAACGCGATAAAACCTTTGAAACCTTTTTCACAAAGGAGAATGTATCTTTTGCCGAAACGCTAGGCGAAATAGTATGGCTTGATACAGAAGATGTAACCGAGGATATTTTAAAAGAAAAAATAAAGGATTGTGATGTGTATGTCACTTGTTGGGGATCACCTCCGCTTACTCCAAAGTTACTGGAGTGTGCGCCAAACTTAAGACTTCATACACATTTGGGCTCTACCGTAGCCCCTGTAGTTTGCAATGAGGTTTGTGAAAAGGGAATAAGGGTAATAAGCGGCTTTGATTATTATTCAAAATCTACCGCTGAGGGTGTAGTAGCCTATTCGTTAGCCGCCTTGCGCAAAATCCCGTTTTTTTCAACAAGACTTAAAAAGCACAAAATTTGGAGCGAAGCCGATGACTATACCGATGGTATTATAGGTAAAAAGGTTGGTATAGTGGGCTTTGGCGGTGTCGGCAGATATATCGCAAAAATGTTAAGCAACTTTGATGTAAATATAAGTGCTTATGATATAGCAGAAATATCTAAACAGGATAAAAAATTTTACGGCGTTGAACAGTGTGGTATAGAAGAGATTTTTTCCACCTGTGATATAATTTCGTTAAATTTACCGTATAACGATAGCACCTATCACATAGTAGATGATGCTCTGCTTTCAAAAATAAAGCAGGGCGCACTTTTGGTAAACACAGCCCGTGGAGCCATAATAGATGAAACGGCACTAATAAAGCAGCTTCAAAAGGGTAATTTTAATGCGGTGCTTGATGTGTATGAAAAAGAGCCTATTGATATGGAAAGTCCCTTGCTTTCTTTAGATAATGCGCTATTATTACCTCATCAGGCAGGCCCAACGGTAAATCTACGCGCAGTGATTACCAAGGCGCTGATAAAGGAAAGCGCAGATTTTATAGATGGTAATCTGCCTTTAAAAAATGAGATATCTGCTGAGAGAATTAAAAATATGTCTAAATTTTAAGGAGGCATGAGAAAAAATATGCTTAATTCACCGTATGAAAAACCATATATAACACCCCCTGCTGAGCATCCCAGAGTTATGTTCAGAGAAAAGGATAGAGAAAGAATAATCAGTAATTTTTCTCATCCGGAAAATATCCGCGCTTATGAGCTTTGGCAGAGAATTTGCAAAAAAGATTTTCGCGACTTTTATGATGATATTGCCAGCGGTAAATACAATCTTATGGTTTGCTTTATGATAGAGGCAAAGGCATTTGAAGCGTGGGTAGAGGAAGACGAAACAAAAGCACGAAGCATTATTGATTACACTAAAAAAATATTAAAGCTTTTTAGTACCGACCGTAATGTTAATCTTATGTTCTGCCGTTATGTAGGGCATATTGTTTTTGTTACCTCCCTTGTTTATGACTGGTTATATAAATATATTACCCAAGAAGAAAAACAGTTTTTTATCTTAAAATGTGAAGAATTTTTAGAAGCGGGAATGGAGGTTGGCTATCCTCCAACCAAGCAACGCAACACCCACTCTCATTCCCATGAAGCGCAGTATCTTCGTGATATGCTTGCATTTTCTATTGCTACCTATAACGAGCGCCCCGATATATACGATTTTGTTGTTGGTAGAATTATCAACGATTTGGTTCCGTTTTATAAGTTCAGTTTTTCGGCAGGACTACATAATCAGGGTGCGGCTTACGGTGCTTACCGTCAGGTTTCGGCTCTTTGGGCGCAGCTTCTTATTTATCAGATGAGTGGACAAAAAATATTTGATGAATGTGTAGAAAATGCCGACGGTTATTACTATCTTACCCGAGCAGACGGTGAAAATCTACGCATTGGTAATGACTGTCACGATGATAAGGGCGGAGGTCACGCAATAAAGCATCCCTTTGCCGTTGTTAATTTCTTTGCCGCGGCACTAACGGGTAATGAGCATTATCGTAAATATTATTTTGAAAATTCTCGCGACGAGCTTTTAATGCCAACCCATTACGGAAGGGATTTATATAAAACTGATGTTTACGGAGAGGGACTTTATTCTCCCGTTGTGCATCTTATTTTCAATCGTCTTACAGAGCCCTTCACCCCTGCACCTTATGAAAAAACAAGATATTTTCCATATCCCGCGGGCATTACGATTTACAAGGATGAGGCTAAAAAAACAACCGTTTATATGAAAATAGGTGAGCTTTGGAGCCAAGGTCATGAGCATTATGATACGGGCGATTTTCAGATATATCATAATGGTATTTTGGCATCAAGCTCGGGTGCATATTATTGGTACGGATGTGAACATTTTTATAATTATGATACCCGTACATCCTCCCATAACTGTCTTACAATTCGTGATCCAAAGGTCAAAACTTTAGGGCAGATAACCGAATGGGGCGAAACCTTTGATTACATTGATGATGGCGGTACACGTATGCCAAAGCCTACTACCGATTATGATTTTGAGCCCGATTTAGCTACCGCTTGGCAGCGTGACTGCAAAATGGCAAAGGTGTTGTCACATACAGAAACTGATGAAAAGGTTGAAATTGTTGGTGATTTAAGTATGGCTTACCCCGATACAGCCGAAAAAATAATAAGAAAAATGACCTTCTTGCCAAAGGAAGGCGAAAACGGAATATTTACCGTAGAGGATGAGGTTGTTTCAAAAAGTGAGGACTTCATTAAGTGCTTCCATATTCATATGATGGAAGAGCCCGAAATTAATGGCAATGTAATAACCATTAAGCATAAGGGCGGTAAATTGCGCTGTACAGTTATGGAGCCCCAAAATGCAAGTATTACTGCAATCGGCGGTGGAGATAACCGCTTTACCATAGTGGGTATACCTATGCCCATTCCAAAAGAATATGCAGAAAATCGTGAATGTGGTTGGGGTAAGGTAATTATTTCGCCTACAAATAAAGCAAAATCACATAAATTTAAGGTTCAAATGGAACTTCTTGACATTCAAATTTAAAATCAGAACGGTGAAGTTAAATGGATATTTTACAAATTAAAGAAAAAATCTTATCTGCCGCTTTTGAGGGTGAGGCTTGGATAAAGAATATATCGAAAGAACTTTTCGAAACCGCCGAGCTGGGATTTTGTGAAGAAAAAACCTCTGCGCTGGTTAGAAAGGCTTTTGATGAGCTTCAAATAGAATATGAATTTCCTTTGGCTATTACAGGTGTAAAAGCAACACTTAAGGGAAAAAACAGTAAATTTAATGTCTGCATAATAGGTGAATTGGATGCAATTTTGTCCAAAGAGCATCCTGACGCAAACCAAAACGGTGTTGTACACGCCTGTGGACATTCGGCTCAAATATCTGCAATGCTGGGGGCGGCTTATATTCTTAAAAAAAGCGGAGTTATGGAGTATTTAGACGGCGATATAACATTTATGGCTGTCCCCGCCGAGGAGTTTAATGAGCTTGAATATCGCGCAAATCTGAAAAAGCAGGGTAAAATCAAATATTTTAGCGGTAAACAGCAGCTCGTTTATGAGGGCGCCTTTGATAATGTGGATATGGCAATTATGCTTCACGCTATGGGTGATGAGCCAAATTCCAAGCTGTATGTAAGAGGAAATAATTTAGGATTTATTTCAAAAAAACTTATATTCAAGGGTGTATCTGCCCACGCAACCCAGCCCGACCAAGGGGTTAATGCTTTAAATGCGGCGGCACTTACTATTTTAGGCATACATTCCAATCGTGACACATTTCGTGAGGATGAGCGAATAAGAATACATCCCATAATCACCAAGGGCGGTGATGTTGTGAATTCTGTACCCGACAGAGTGGAAATGGAAATGCAGGTACGCGGAGCAACGCCCGAGGCTATCTCTAAAGCAAATGAAGTAGTTAACCGTGTAGCAAGTGGAGCCTGTCAAATGATAGGTGCTGAGCTTGTAACCGAGGATATAGTAGGATATTTGCCCCTTAAAGAGAATGAGCAAATTATTTTAGCAATGGAGAAAATCGCAAAAGACCTTATCGGAGAGGATAACATTGTGAGCGATTATACACTTGTCGGCTCTACAGATATGGGTGATATAAGCAATATAATCCCTGCGGTTCAGCCCTCCATAGGCGGATTTACGGGCGGTCTTCATTCAAAGGATTTTAAAATCGTAAATGAAAATTCAGCAATTATGTTACCTGCAAAGCTTATGTCTTTAACGGCAGCGGAGCTTTTGTCTAATGGGGCAAAATGTGCAAAATCGGTTAAAGAAAACTTTAAACCATATTTTACTAAGGAAGAATATCTTAAATATTTAGAAGGGAAGATTTAAAATGCAACGCGAAATTTGGACTGAGGAAAAACTAAATAATCTTTTATCAAATCCAAGTGATGCCTTAATAGAGGATATAAAAAAGATTAAAGGGGATATCATGGTGCTTGGAGCAGGCGGTAAAATGGGGCCAAGCCTTTGTTTGCTTGCCAAAAATGCCATAGATAAAGCAGGAATTTCAAAAAAAGTTTATGCAGTATCCCGCGGTACCGATAAAATCAGCACCGAGCTTATGCAGAAAAACGGAATAGAGGTAATCGCCTGCGATTTATTGGATAAGGAAAAGCTTTATGCTTTGCCTGAGGTAGAGAATATTATTTATATGGCGGGTAAAAAGTTTGGCACCGATGGTAATGAGTGGCAAACTTGGGGTATGAACTCGGTACTACCCGCATTTGTTGCCGATAAATTCAAAAATTCTAATATAGTTGTATTTTCATCAGGTAATATTTATCCTATTGTACCGCTTCATACAGGCGGTTGTACCGAAAGCGACAAGGTTATGCCTAACGGCGAATATGCTATGAGCTGTCTTGCCCGTGAACGCTCCTTTGAATATGCCGCTAATACATACGGCACAAAGGTTTTTATTTATCGTCTTAATTTTGCAGTTGATCTTAGATACGGAGTTATCTTTGATGTTGCAAACAAAATATTAAAGGGAGAGCCAATAAACCTTTCTACCCCTTGCTTTAACTTTATTTGGCAGGGTAGCGCCAACGAGTATGCAATAAGAGGACTGCTTTATGCTTCTAATCCTGTAACAGTTATGAATGTAACAGGTCCCGAAACGGTTTCTATTAAAAAAATGGCATTAAAGCTGGGTGAGTATCTTGGTAAATCACCAATTTTTGAAAACGAATGTGGAAATGATGCCTATTTGAATGATGCATCAAAATGTATGGAGTTATTTGGTTATCCTTCGGTTTCTGCTCAGACTCTTATTCGTTGGCAGGCAGAGTGGTTGCTTGATGGTGGCAGAACATTAGATAAGCCTACTCATTTTGAGGAAAGAAAGGGAAGTTATTAGTTATGGATAGAAAATCAAAAGCACTTGAAATACTAAAATCAGGTACCGTTATTCCCGCAACACCCTTGGCGTTAGATGAGAACAGAAATTTTGACGAATATTCCCAACGCCTTTTAATGAAGTATTATTTAAACTGTGGTGTTGGTGGTATTGCAACGGCAGTACATTCAACTCAGTTTGAAATCCGCGATCCCAAGGTTAATTTGTTTGAAAGAATTTTAAAGCTGGTATCGGATGAGATTACCGATTTTGAAAATAAAATAGGTAGAGTAATTGTTAAGGTTGCGGGTGTTTGCGGTAAGGCAGAGCAGGCGGTAGCAGAGGCAGAGCTTGCAAAAAAATACGGTTATGATGCTGTACTTCTTAGTCCGGGCGGACTAAACAACCTAACTGAGGATGAGCTTATTGATCGTACTAAAGCGGTAGCAAAGGTTATGCCCGTTATTGGATTTTATTTACAAACTGCCGTAGGCGGCAGACACTTCTCGTATAAATATTGGCAACAAATTTGTGAAATACCAAATGTAGTCGCCATAAAAGCGGCTCCCTTTAACCGTTATATGTCTTTAGATATCGCCCGCGCAGCGGCGCTTTCTACACGAAGTAATGAAATAACCCTTTACACAGGTAATGATGATAATATAGTAATTGATTTGCTTACCACATACAGCTTTGAAGTTGACGGCAAGTGCTATAAAAAAGGCTTTGAGGGTGGACTTCTTGGCCATTGGTCGGTATGGACAAAGCGCGCTGTGGAGCTTTTCGAGCTTTGTAAAAAAGAAAAAGCCAATAAAAGCATATCTGCCGAAACGCTTTCGCTCGCAAATGCCGTTACCGATTCAAATGCCGTTCTTTTTGACGGAGCAAATGACTTTGCAGGTTGCATACCCGGTCTTCATTATGTGCTTAAAAAACAAGGTCTTATGAAAAGTCTTAATTGCATAAATCCCGATGAAGTATTATCAGACGGTCAGGCGGAAGAAATAGAACGAATTTACGCTATGTACCCACAGCTTGTGGATGATGATTTTGTTAAAGAAAACATCGAAAATTGGAAAAAGGAATTGTAAATGGTTAAAACTCTTCAAGCAGAAAGTTTGGAGAGTTTTTCTTATGTTTTATAATATAATTAAAATAATCAAAAAAATAATTAAAAATTGCAATTTTACTATTGATTATAACCTTAACTAATGTTAAAATAATAATGTATAGTTATTTTAGTGTTTTTTGAAGGGTGCGTGGAACGATGCAGGTTGTTTGGGATGCAATAAAATCCTTTTGGGAGCTTATTGTTTACATTGTTACTAATATTCGAATTGTAGATATTTTGGATATTTTGGTAATAGCCTTTCTTATTTATAAATGCATAGAATTTTTTAGTAAAACCCGCGGTGGTCAGCTTGTAAAGGGTCTTCTTTTGTTGCTTGTAATGGCGATTATTGCCGACTGGCTGGATATGGTTACCGTAAACTTTTTAATGGTACGGGTAATGGATTCTCTTCTTATCGCCGCCGTTATAATCTTTCACCCTGAAATTCGTCGTGTTTTGGAGCGCGTTGGTACAAGTAAATTAGGACTTTTGGGCAGAGGCAGTGCCACCGATTCCGAAGAAGAACGCATATCAAAATGCATAGATGCCGCGTGTAAGGCGGCGGGCTCTATGCAAGAGCAAAAATGCGGCGCACTAATGGTGTTTGAAAGAACAACCCAGCTTGGTGAAATTGTTGCTACAGGTACATTAATTGATGCTGAGGCAACCTCTCCTCTTATAGCAAATGTGTTTTTTCCAAAATCGCCCTTACATGATGGCGGTATGATTTTAAGGCAGGGCAAGGTTTATGCGGCAGGTTGTATTTTACCGCTAACCCAAAACACCGCCCTTAATAAAGAGCTTGGTACCCGTCATAGAGCGGCTATTGGTATGAGCGAAAATTCCGATGCAGTAGTTGTGGTTGTTTCCGAGGAAACAGGAACAATATCCTTAGCTGTTAACGGTGAACTCCGTCGCGGATTTGATGCAATTACCCTTCATAATGAACTAAGTGAGCTCCTTATTGATTCAAGCGAAGCAAACACAGGATTTTTCTCCCGCGTTATGGGTATATTCGGTAAAAAAACTACCGAAGAAAAAGAAGAAAACAATTCTAAGAAAAAATAATTAGTTTTTGAGAAAGGGGGAGGCTATATGGCTGAAAAGAAGCGTATAAGCTTAGGAAGACTTTTTGAAAATAAAAAAATTGCTATGATTACATCACTTGTTATTGCAATAGCCTTGTGGTTTAGCATAACAATTGTGGAATCACCCGATTCTGAAAATACCATAGCGGGTATAAGTGTTGCAATTCCCATTGAAAATACCGTTGTAAGCGAAATGGGTATGGATATTATAGGCGATTCTTCTGTATACACCGCAAGTGTTACGGTCAGAGGTCCCGCATATGTTATAAGTGACCTAGGGGTGGATGATATTTTGGTAGCAGCTTCCATTTCTAATGTAACAAATTCAGGAACCTATTCTTTGGAGCTCAGAGCAACAAAGCAAGCTGGCGCTGATGATAATTTTGATATAATTTCTCTTTCTCCAAAAACCATTAATGTTGAGTTTGATTATATTGATACCAAACAATTTGAGGTTTCGGTTCAGGCAGTCGGTCATAAGGCAGAAAACGGACTTATGGCGGAGCTTCCCTTTGTAAGTGATAGCAACAACGCAACCCTTAATGTTAAGGGACCTCGTACAGATATTGAAAAAATTTCTAAGGTTGTGGCAGTCGCAGAGGTTAATAAAACTCTAAGCGCTACCGAGTCCTTTGAAGGTGCTCTGAAAATATTAGATGCAAACGGCAAGGAAATGGATTTAAAGCAGTTTACAATCACTTCGGCAGACGGTCTTTCAGCACCTGATATTCAAATAACAGTTCCCATTTATAAGGAAAAAATAGTTCCTATTGTTGCTCAGTTTATAAATGCGCCAAAAGCCTTCCAAAACAAAAAAATCTCCCATCAGCTTGAGCATACCTCGGTGCTTATTAGCGGACCGCCCGAGACAATTGATAAAATCACAGAAGTGAAGCTAAGTGAAATAGATTTTTATCAGATAAGCGGTAACAATCAGGCTTTTGAAACTACCCTTATTTTGCCTGAAGGCGTAAAGAATAAGGATAATATTGATACCGTAACCGTAAAAATTACGGGACTTGAAGACTACACCGTAAAATCCTTTAATCTTACAACAATAAAGGCGGTAGATGGAGCTTCAAATGTAAAGCTTTCAAGAGAAATTCGTAATATTAAACTTATAGGCCCTAAAGGTATTTTAAATAAGTTAACTGCTAAGGATTTATACGCTGAGGTTCAGCTTGAAGCTCTTGAGTCGGGTGAGCATACCGTACCCGCCCGCATTGTATGTACTGCATTTGATAATGTATGGCAAATAGGCACATATACCGCATCGGTAAATATAGGTTAAATTTACAAGCATTTTAAATTTAAAGCCCACAATTTTGAATGTGGGCTTTAAATCACCTAAAGCATAAAAAAATCATAATATGGCTTGAGGTGATTTTATGTGGTTAGTTTTGTCGGTTTGTTTTGTTACCTTTACTGCAATTTTGGGCATAACCGAAATTTTGCGTAGATTTTGGCTGTTTCTTATGCGTCCAAAGGGTACACCGCCTGCCATTATGGTTATAAATCTAAAGGAAGAATTTGCGGTTCAGCAGTTAAGGTATGCTTTGGAATTTCTCTCGTGGGAGAAAAAAGGGGATTTTTCGTCGGTTGCGGTAATTTCAACCGAGCTTAGCGAAAAAACATATAACGAGATTAAAAAAATAGCAAATAGCCGTAATGATGTTATTTTTTGTGAAGATTTGAATTAAGGGGAAGTGGTAATATGTCGGCTGAGGAAAACTTAATAAGCGCCAATAAACTAAGCGGTTCGGTTGAGCATATTACATATACAAACAACTCCAATGGTTACACCGTGGCTCTTTTAAAGGTAGAAGATGATTTAATAACAATAGTGGGTATGATGCCCTTTTTGGCAGTGGGTGACTTAATAGAGGTTACGGGTAAATTTGATGTTCATCCAACCTATGGTGAGCAATTTAAGGTAGCGAGCTTTGAAAAAGCGGCGCCCTCTGATACTGCATCTATACTGCGTTACCTTTCGTCGGGTGCAATACGCGGGGTGGGGCCATCTACCGCCCGTAATATAGTGGAGCGATTTGGTGATAAAGCCCTTGAGATAATTGAAAATGAACCCGAGCGACTTTCGGAAATCAGGGGTATTTCTTTAGATAAGGCTTTAAAAATAGCCGACGAATACAATAAACAGTTTGGTGTGCGGGATGTAATGCTTTTTTTAAGTCCCTTTAGAATTTCCCCCGAAGGCGCCCTTAAGGTTTTTAACGCTTTGGGTTCAAATGCAACCGAAATAATACGTGGTAATCCTTATGTTCTCTGTTCTGAGAATATTGGCTTTTCCTTTGAAAAGGCAGAGGAGATTTCGGCATATTTTGCAATTCCTAAGGATAGCGATTTTCGTATTGCCGCAGGCTTGGAATTTGTTTTAAAGCATAACCTTTCCAACGGGCATACCTGTCTTCCAAAGGATAAATTGGTTTCAACCTCTGCCAGACTTTTGGAGTGTGAGTCTGTTGAGGTTTTAAGGGTTTGTGAGGAAATGCTAAGAGCCTTACAGCTTCGCCTCTTTGTTGATTCTGATGTGGAATATGTTGCTTTGCCTCAGTATTTTAGCGCAGAGGAATTTGTTGCGGCGCGGCTTTCGGTAATGTTAAGGTACGCGCCCCCTGCCGAGTTAATGGCAGATTTGGAAATTGATATTATTGAAGCCGAGCAACATATAAAGTATGAGGAGCTTCAAAGAACTGCCATAAAAACGGCAATTTCAAAGGGAATAACTGTTTTGACAGGCGGCCCCGGTACGGGCAAAACAACAACCCTTAACGCCATTATAAAAATACTAAAATCAAAGGGCTTAAGTATTGCCTTGGCGGCACCAACGGGTAGAGCCGCCAAACGAATGAGCGAGCTTACGGGTTGCAATGCAAAAACAATTCATCGCCTTTTAGAGGTGGAGTGGAACGACTCTGATGTTCACGCTTTTGCCCGCAATGAAAAAAATCCCCTTCCCTTTGATGTTGTGGTTATTGATGAGATGTCAATGGTGGATATTTTGCTTTTTGAAAGTCTGCTTCGTGCCGTAAGGCTTGGAACTAGAATTATTATGGTTGGCGATTCCGACCAGCTACCAAGTGTTGGCGCGGGAAATGTTTTAGCAGATATAATATCCTCTCAAACCGTGCCCGTGGTTGCCCTTACAAAGGTATTTCGTCAAGCAATGGAAAGTCTTATAGTTGCCAATGCCCATAAAATAATTGCGGGTGAGGAGCCTGAGCTTTCCTCTAAAAATTCCGATTTTTTTATGCTTCGCAATTTAAACGGAGCCTCGGCGGCCCAGCTTGTTGTGGAGCTTTCAGCAAAGCGTCTGCCCGACGCTTACGGCTATAAGCCTCTTACCGATATTCAGGTGCTTTGCCCCTCTAAAATGTTAGATTTAGGCAGTGTTAGTCTTAATAATATGCTCCAAAGCAGATTAAATCCTAAATCTAAAAACTATGAAAGAGTAACCTTTAAAAACTTCGAACTCCGCGAAGGTGATAAGGTTATGCAAATTAAAAACAATTACGATATTATGTGGACGAGTGATAACGGTGAAGAGGGCACAGGAGTCTTTAACGGCGATATCGGTATACTTGAAAAAATAGATAGAAAGAACTCTCTTTTAAAGGTAAGGTTTGATGATAAGGTAGCCATCT
The DNA here is from genome assembly GCA_015065925.1 of Oscillospiraceae bacterium. GTDB lineage: Bacteria > Bacillota > Clostridia > Oscillospirales > Acutalibacteraceae > UMGS1279. The sequence goes on along the minus strand of SVPL01000031.1, from coordinate 17,757 downwards.
ATTATAATGAAAATGTAAACGAGCTTGAACTGGCATATGCTATGACTATACATAAAAGTCAGGGTAGCGAATTTGATTGTGTTATTCTTCCGATTTTAGATGCACCTTCAAAGCTGTTGTACCGAAATCTGCTTTATACCGCCGTTACCAGAGCCAAAAAACTTCTTATTGTAGTGGGTAGTCGTGAGGTGTTGCTTTCAATGGTGGAAAATAATCGAAAAAGTCTGCGCTACACCACCTTAAACAAAAGGCTAAAAGATGCGTTTGTTCAGTAATTTTATAGAAAAGGCTGTGGCTCTTTTATTTCCAAACAGATGTCTTAATTGCCAAAAAATCACAACCTTAAAATATTTTTGCAAAGCTTGCGGTGATGTTACAAAACGCATATCTTTGAAAATTTGTCCCGATTGCGGATTGCCCGAAAAGCATTGTGCTTGTAGGTGGAATTTCTATTATTTTGATGAAATGATATCCTGCTTTGAGGCGGATGAGGCAACAAAAAGGTCTTTTTATTCCTTTAAATTCGGCGGAAACCTTTCGGGCGGAAAATTTTTCTCTTTGGAAATGGCAGAAAGGTTAAAAGAACATCCCGATTATTTGGATTTTGAAATCATAACCTCAGTGCCATCACATAGAAGCACCACTGCTAATCGTGGATATGACCAAGTCAAGGTCTTGGCTAACAATATAGCAAAAATATTAAAAATAAAATATACTCCTATTCTTTATCAACCTAAAAAATCTCCAAAGCAACACGAATCCTCGAATATTGCAGAAAGATTTTTAAATGTTTCGGGCAAGTATTCGGTTTTAAAGGGTGCGGATGTTAAGGATAAACTCATTCTATTGGTCGATGATATTAAAACAACGGGTGCAACCTTAAGTCAATGCGCCAGAGAGCTTAAACTTGCGGGAGCCAAAAGAGTAATTGCAATTTCGGCGCTTACGGTCTATCCCAAAAGCAAAGCTGATAAAAAAGAAAATGAAACTATATAATATTAATGAAAGTAGGAAAGATAAATGGCTACCAATATTGCAATAGATATAGGTACAAGTAAAATTGTTTTAGCCTCGGGTAACAAAATTGTATTGGAGCTTCCAAGCGTTGTTACGGTGGATACCGATACCAGAGAACCCATATATTTCGGTGAAAAAGCCTTTGAAACTATCGGTCGTACACCCGATAGTCTTACCTGCGTTTTCCCTATTAAGCGCAGCGTTATCGCTGATTATGATGTAGCTGAAAGTATGCTTAAGGAATATATGACCGCCGCCTTTGGCAATCGCATAATCAAGCCAAAGGTTATGGTTGTTATGCCTAGTGGCGTTACGGCTATGCAGCATCACTCGGTTGCCGATGTTGTAGAGGCGTCAGGCGGAAGAAATGCCGAAACCATTGAAGCTCCCCTTGCAGTTGCAGTTGGTTTAGGTCTTAATTTAAATGAGCCAAAGGGAAGTATGGTAATTGATATGGGAGCAGGTACTACCGATGCCGCAACCATTTCTATGGGCGGTATAGCCGCTTGTGACTCTATTCCCGTGGCTTCCCGCGATTTTGATGAGGATATTATTAAGTATGTAAAAAGAAATTATAATATTTTAATAGGTCTTGCTACTGCCGAACAGATAAAAATGAAGGTTGGTACCGCCATTGAGCATACCTTAGAGGTTGCCGTTACCGTAAAGGGACGACACCTTCAAACGGGACTTCCCACCGCCTTTGAAATTACCTCAAGCGAGGTTTATGAGGCTATAAGCGAAAAATGTTATGCAATTATTAGCGGAATTCGTCGGGTTATTGAAAAAACTCCCCCCGATTTGGTTGCCGATATTATGACCGACGGAATTTATTTAACGGGTGGCGGTTCACTTCTTGGCGGATTTAATAAACTCCTTGAAAAATGCATTGGTACAAAGGTGCATATGGCTCCCGACCCACTTCATACCGCCGTAAACGGCGCCGCCGCGGCTTTGAAAATGCCCGAAATTCTTAAAAATGTTGACTATCAGTACCGCGCAATTCAGGAACTTAAAATAGAGGGCTAATTTATGAAAATTCATTTTTTAGGCACAGGTGCCGCCGATTGGAATATAGAAAAGGATATAGATAATCCCGAATACCGTCGCAACAGCAGTATTTTGATTAATGATACCTTGCTTGTTGACCCTGGTTCGTGCATCTTTGAATTTGAGCAGGCATTTGGCTATAAAAACCTTTATAAGGATGTAAAAAATATTGTCTGCACCCATAAACATTCCGACCATTTCAGTCCCGAAACGGTTGAAAAATTGGGATTAGAGCTTACCGAGCTTAATTTGTTTGAGCCTACCGAGGTAGGGGCGTTTATTATAACCGCACTTCCTGCAAATCACAAAACAGCAGATGATCCACGCCATTTAATAATTGAAGAAAAAGCAAGCGGAAAACGCTTTTTCTATGGTTTGGATGGCGCGTGGCTTACCTATGAAACTGCAAAACATCTGCGTAAGCTTAACTTCGATTTAATGCTTTTTGATGCAACATTAGGCAGTAAAGAGGATTTAGGTGGCATTTTGGATTACCGCATTTTTGAGCATAACAGTCTGGAAATGGTAGAGCTTCTTTGCAATACCTTTAAAAACAATTGCAGTCTTTTTTATATTTCGCATATGGCTAAAACTCTGCATAGAAGCCATAAAGAACTAACAGAGTATATGATGTTAAAAGGAATAAATGTGGCTTATGATAACCACATTGTGGAAATTTAAGTTATGAGTAATAAAGCTAAAAAACAACCAACCAATTGTGAGCAATGCGCATATTTTATGTATGATGATGAGTATGACGCTGATGTTTGCTCTATAAATTTGGACGAGGATGAGCTTATCCGTTTTATGAGCGGCTCGGATTTTAACTGTCCGTATTTTAAATTCTACGACGAGTATAAAATGGTCAGAAAACAGAATTAATATGAAAATAGGGTATTTAGAAATTTGTTTAATTGCCATCAATTTAATAACCTTTGTCACTTTTGGTATAGATAAACTAGCCGCAATTAAAGGTAGACAAAGAATAAGGGAAAGAAATTTGTTGCTGCTTGCCTTTATTGGCGGCTCGGTTGGCGGACTTTTTGCAATGTACCTTTTTTGGCATAAAATCAGAAAACTTAAGTTCAAATTAGGGATACCGCTAATGTTTGTGCTACATACAGTAGCGTTTTTGTATTTTAAGTGGTTGTGAAATGAGGTGCGTTTTATGACTAAAATTTTATTTTTGTGCCACGGGAATATTTGCCGCAGTCCTATGGCGGAATATGTTATGAAAAATCTTGCGCAGGGTAGGGAGGATGTTTACATTGAATCCAAAGCCGTATCGGCAGAGGAGATTGGCAATCCAATCTATCCGCCCGCCGCAAAAACGCTGAAAAATCACGGTATACCCTTTGGAAATCACCGTGCCCGACAAATTAAAAAAGAGGATTACCAAAGCTTTGATTATATAATTGTAATGGAGGAATATAATCTGTCAAGGCTTTTCAGAATAATAGGGGAGGATTATGACAACAAGATATATAAACTGCTTGATTTCACCAATACCCCCGGTGATATTGAGGACCCTTGGTACAGCGGTGATTTTGAAAAGGTTTTTGAGCAAATCATATTAGGCTGTAAATGTCTTTTGGAAAAAATTTAAATTTACTTATTTGTAATAAATTCTTGACATTTTCTTTGTTTTGCGTTATCATATTAGAAACGGATAAAATGTTGACGGGAAGAGTAGTTTTATTTGGCACCATCAGAGAGTCGGGGTAATTTGCTGTAAGCCTCGGCGGTAAGCCTTAAAATGAAGACCACCCCTGAGTGCCGACCGAATTTAAGGCGGCCGTTTAGGTTGCGTTACAAACCTTTAAGCATTGCCAAATGGCAACTGTTTATTCAAGTGGCGTTTTATACGCAATTTGGGTGGAACCGTGGAAGCATATTTATGCCTTCATCCCATTAGTGGATGGAGGCTTTTTATTTTTATAAATAATCTTTGGAGGATGATATAAATGATTAACATTACTTTAAAGGGCGGCATAGTTAAGGAATTTGAAAAGGGCGTTACTCCTTATGCAGTTGCACAGTCTATAGGTGCAGGTCTTGCAAAGGCTGTCTGTGCCGCTAAGGTAGATGGCAAGGAAACCGACCTTCGTACCCCTCTTAATGAGGACTGTGCTTTAGAGCTTTTAACCTTTGATGATGATTACGGCAAGTGGACCTTCCGCCATACCGCATCGCATATTTTGGCTCAGGCAGTAAAGCGCCTTTATCCAAATGTAAAGTTAGCCATCGGCCCCGCTATTGATAACGGCTTTTATTATGATTTTGATACTGATGTTATGTTTACTCCCGAAATGTTAGAGAAAATCGAGGGTGAAATGAAAAAAATCGTTAAGGAAGATATTGCCCTAGAGCGCTTTACAATGTCCCGCGAGGAGGCTGTAAAATACTTTACCGAAAAGGACGAGCCCTACAAGGTAGAGCTTGTTGAGGAGCTTCCCGAGGGTGAAGAAATCAGCTTCTATTCTCAGGGCGATTTTACCGACCTTTGCGCAGGCGCACACCTTATGTCTACTGCTCCTGTAAAGGCATTTAAGCTTCTTTCGGCAACGGGTGCATATTGGCGTGGCGATTCAAACCGCAAAATGCTTCAACGTATTTACGGTACCGCATACCCCAAGGCATCTCAGTTAGAGGAGCATTTGGTGGCATTAGAGGAGGCCAAAAAGCGCGACCACAATAAGCTTGGTCGTGAGCTTGAGCTATTTACCACTTCTGACCTTATTGGTCAGGGACTTCCCATTATGCTTCCAAAGGGTGCAAGAATGATTCAGCTTTTACAGCGTTTTGTTGAGGATGAGGAGCAAAAACGCGGTTGGCTTCTTACCAAAACTCCCTTTATGGCTAAATCCGACCTTTATAAGGTTTCGGGACATTGGGACCATTATAAAGATGGTATGTTTGTTTTAGGTGATGAAGAAAAGGATGACGAGGTATTTGCCCTTCGTCCTATGACCTGTCCCTTCCAGTATCAGGCATATTTAAATAGAGCCCGTTCTTATCGTGATTTACCTCTCCGTTATAATGAAACCTCAACCCTTTTCAGAAATGAGGCATCGGGCGAAATGCACGGTCTTATCCGTGTTCGTCAGTTCACCATCTCCGAGGGACACCTGATGTGTACTCCTGAGCAGTTGGAGGACGAGTTCAGAGGTTGCTTGGAGCTTGCAATTTATATGCTCAAAACCTTGGGACTTTATGGTGATGTTTCCTATCGGTTCTCTCAGTGGGATCCTGCGGACAGAGAAAAATATATCGGTACCGACGAGCAGTGGGATGAGGCACAGGGCATTATGGGCAGAATTTTAGATAACCTTGAAATTCCCTATAAAATCGGTATTGGCGAAGCCGCCTTCTATGGACCAAAGCTTGATATTCAAATTAAAAATGTTCACGGTAAAGAGGACACTCTTATTACCATTCAGGTTGACCAGATGCTTGCCGAAAAATTCGGTATGGAGTATGTGGATAAGGACGGCACTAAAAAGCACCCCTATATTATCCACCGTACTTCCATTGGTTGCTATGAAAGAACTCTTGCTCTCCTTATTGAAAAATACGCAGGCGCATTTCCTCTTTGGCTTGCTCCCGTTCAGGTTAAATTATTACCCATTGCCGACCGTCATTTAGATTATGCAAATGAGGTTAAGGCTAAGCTTGAAGCGGTTGGTATGAGAGTTGAGCTTGATGACAGAAACGAAAAAATCGGCTACAAAATCCGCGAGGCAAGAATGCAGCGTGTTCCCTATATGCTTGTTATGGGCGATAGCGAGGTAGAGGAAGGCACACTTTCCGTTCGCTCCCGTAAGGATGGCGATTTAGGTGCAAAATCGGTTGACGAGTTTATTGCCGCCGCCCTTGTTGAGATTAACACCAAAGCCAACGGTTTGGATGATTAAAAATTAGTAATACAGTATGATAAAACCGCAGTTCAGTTTTACGCTGAACTGCGGTTTTTGTTACAACAATATAGAATTTTCCAGGGTTGGATTAAAGGTGTTTTCCCTTATAACACCAATATTTAAACTGGTAGAAAAATCCTTGGGTAGCGGGAGAAAATCCCGTAAGCTTTTTAAACACGCGGTTAAAATTACGAATTGTGCCGAAACCACATTCCAATGCTATTTGTGTAACAGATAATTCTGTTTCGTTTTGAAAAAGTGTGAGGGCGTGTTCTATCTTAACAAAATTCAAATATTCTGAAAAGGTCATACCCGTAAGATTTTTGAAAAACTTTGAAAAATGGGAAGGGCTATACCCCGAAAAGGCGGTAATTTCATTAAATGTAATGGTTGCAAATTCTGAATTTATTTTATCAATTATTTTTTTGTTTAATTGCTTTGTACTTTCAAGCTTGAATATTTCGTTATTGCTAAAGATTTCAAGCAATAAGCCCTCCGCTTTATTTTGAATTATTTCGCTGTAAAACATAGGCTTTTTTAATATTATTTGCCTTATATCGTTGATTTGTGCGGATATTTCAACCTGATTTTTTGTTTTGGTGATAGCATTATATGTTTTTGAGTAATTTTTTTAAGCAGGTCATTATGAAAAAACATTATATCAATAAGGGAACTTTCCTTGCTTTTTAACTAATTCATATTTTTTCTCCAAGCGTTTGGGGTGGTGCCAAACTGCCTTTTAAAGCTTCTTATAAAATTAGGTGCGTCGGTGAACCCGCAGCTTTCGGCAATATCCCAAAGCTGTTTGCCCTCCTCCAGCATTATAATTGCTTTTTTCATTCGGCAACCAAGCAAATACTCATTAATGGTTGTACCCGTATATTTTTTAAATCCCTGCATAAGGGTTGTTCTGCCAACATTAAACCGTTCTGCAAGGTCGGCGGCAACAATTTTTTCACTGTAATGGGCGCCAATGTAAGAAAGCGCCTCGGTTACATAATGGGGGATTTTGGTTATTTCATCATTCCAATTTATATTATCAAAAATAAGGGATATCAGGTACATTATAAGCAGCTTTTGCCTTAAAAGGTTTTCTTCTGCCTTTATTTGCTTGGTGATTTTTATGTATTCTTTGATTTTTGCAGTATCAACCGAAACAACCCTTCCGTTTTCACCGAAAATCTTTAAAATTTTATGTAATTCGGGTAAAAAGGCTTCAATTAAATTTTTTGAAAAGCATAGATTGGTTCGACGGTATAAAATATCGGGCTCGCAGTATATGTAATGTGGAGTAAGGGGCTTTAACAGTACAATTTTGGAATCTGTACTGCTTTCTACACTATCAGCAAGTAAAATATTAACATTACCCGATTCAATAAAGCTTATTTCAAAGTATTCGTGCATATGGTAGTTTGACATATTTGGATAAAAACCCTCATAGGTATCAATCCATATATCCTTCCAGGTATCTCCAAATCCGTATGGTTCGATTAATGCCTTCATAAAAATCACCCCTTTGTATTTATATTAACATATTTCTGCATAAATTTTCAATATATTATGAATTAATCTTGACATAAAATTGAAATTTATATATAATATTAATGTTGCAAAATCAACATTGATTGGAGAAAAATATGATAGATAGATTTGAAAAATTTTCCTTTGCTATTTCTGAAATTCACAGATTTTGGCATAAAATAGCCTCGGATGAAATGACAAAGCTCGGTCTTAAAGGACCTCACGTTGTCTATTTGGTTGCCCTAAAAAGGTTTCCTGAGGGTATAACTGCCGCAGAGCTTTCTGAACTTTGCGGTAGAGATAAATCGGATGTTTCACGCGCAGTTGCATCAATGGAAGAAATAGGACTAGTAAAAAAACAGGGTATAAATCAAACCTTCTACCGCGCTAAGCTAGTTTTAACTGATGAGGGTAAAAGGGCAGCCGCCCACATAAGCCAAAGAGCAGGCGTTGCTGTAGAGATGGGCGGAAAGGGTCTTTCGGAGGATGAAAGGAAAAACCTTTATGACGCCCTTGAGCTTATAGCTTCAAACCTAAGCGCAATTAGTAAAGATGGTCTGCCTGAATAATAAACTAAAATAAACAATCAAAACCGAAGTTCATTTTACAGAACTTCGGTTTTGTGATTTTAGGATTATTTAGCTTCAACCCATTTAATAAAGTGGTAGCTGTCCATTATCTGAAAATATTTTGCAAGTCGTTCATAAAGGGGATGAGCGTCTTTGCCGAATTTTTCATCAACCTGCTTTCCAATGGCAGTTATATCCATTTTGCCGTCCATAATAGACCAAATAAAGCTACCCATTTTATCTAAATGAATATAGCTTACTTTAGGTCTTTTAAAAAGCACCTGAGCGATTTTGTTTGCCCAACCTGTGTTTTTTATTTCAAGGGTTACAATACCTTCTGTGTCCTGCTTCCATTCAATGGAGTCGGGGCGGGAGGGAATTTTATCCAGATAATTTTTTGGAATAATATTTTTCTTTTTCATAATTATTCTACTTCTGCGGTTACATCTGTATCGTCATTAGCAACATTAGATTTTTTATTCCAAATGGTGAATTTAAGAAGACTTAAAATAATAAGTCCGAATACTACGATACTGCCAATGCTTAGCGCCCAAGAGGGAAGTGAAATGAATTTTGAAAGGTCTAAAATTTCACTCACGCCAACAACGGCAAGTATAGCAAGAACAATACCTATAAGACCTTCTCCTGCAATCATACCCGAGCAGAAAAGTATACCGTTTGAAATGGTTTTCTCCTTTTTCTTTCCATCCTTCATTTTGTCGAAGAATAAGCGGATAAGTCCACCCACCATAATACAAGCATTAAGCTGAACGGGTAGGTAAATACCAATTGCAACGGGGAGTACGGGAATGCGTAAAACCTCCACAATAATTGCAATGAATACACCGATTAAAATAAGTCCCCAAGGAAGATTACCGCCCATAATACCCTCAATAATCATCTTCATAAGTGTTGCCTGAGGTGCGCCGAGTTCTTCAGAGCCAAAGCCCCAAGCACTGTCAAGAAGATAAAGCGTAGCGCCGATTGCAAGGGCAGAGGCTACAACACCAATAATCTCACCGTACTGTTGCTTTTTGGGGGTAGCGCCTAAAAGATAACCTGTTTTAAGGTCTTGGGAGGTATCGCCTGAAATGGCGGCAACAATGCAGATGATTGAGCCAATAGCAATTGCGGCTTGCATACCGGGAGCGCCGATTTCACCGCAGATTTTAAGAATTAAGGTTGCAATAAGAAGTGTTGCAATAGCCATACCCGAAACAGGGTTGTTAGAGCTACCAACAAGACCAACCATACGGGAAGAAACGGTTGCAAAGAAAAATCCGAAAATAACAACAATAAATGCGCCAACAAGGGAAACGGGAATAGCGGGAACAAGCCATACCAAAAGGGTTAAAATAAGAATAGCAATAAGCACAATTGTCATATTAATATCCTGCGCAGTGCGTTCTTTACCGTTTGCGCCCATAATGTTAAAGCCCTTCATAGAATCCTTAAAGGTGCGAACAATAAGGGGGAGTGACTTAATAAGGCTTATAATACCGCCTGCGGCAAGGGCGCCCGCGCCGATGTAACGGATGTAGGTGCCCCAAATACCACTTGCACCACCTGTGGCATAAATCTCGCCAATGGTTTGGGTGCCGGGGTAAAGCACAAGATTGCTACCAAAAATAACAATCATAGGAATAAGCACAAGCCAACTAAGAAGTCCGCCAGCGAACATATAAGAGGAAATTTTAGGACCGCAGATGTAACCAACGCTCATAACGGCGGGGTAAATCTGTGTACCAACCGCACCTGGATAGGTTTTTGCAGTGCCTTCAATATTAACCTCGCTGGGTACAATTTTAAGTCCGTCAATCAAAAGCTTAAATAATGCGGCAAAGCCCATACCTGCAAAAACGGTAGATGCGTTAGCGCCACCCTCTTCACCCGCAAGCATAACCTCAGCACAGGCTTGTCCTTCGGGATAGGGAAGGGTTCCGTGTTCGCGAACAATAAGGGCATTTCTAAGGGGAATCATAAAAAATACACCAAGCAAACCGCCAAGTAATGCAATAATGGTGATGGTTATAATGTCGGGCTTTTCCATAATTCCGTCTTTAGCCCAAAGGAAAAGGGCAGGAAGTGTGAAGATTGCACCCGCGGCAAGAGATTCACCTGCAGAGCCAATAGTTTGTACAATGTTACTTTCAAGAACCGAGTTTTTACGCAAAATAACGCGTATAACACCCATACCGATAACTGCGGCGGGAATGGATGCCGAAACGGTCATACCTACTCTAAGACCTAAGTAGGCATTTGCTGCGCCGAATACTACTGCCAAAATAATACCCATTATAATAGATGTAACTGTAAGCTCAGGGGTGATTTTTTCGGCAGGAATATATGGCTTAAATTCTTTTTGTTTTTCCATAATAAATTCCTTTCATTCAGGCTTTTTTAAAAAAGCCTTTGCTAAAACACAATTACAAATATTATATCATAGCAAAAAGAAAAACACAACAGTTTTTTGAAAACCATTGTGTTTTTTGTTGTTTTTGAGTTTTAAAAGCGATTTATTTTAAATTCCTCTGAGCAAATGTGTGGAAATTCCTGTTTTCCCCAAGGCTTGTGCCAAGTAAGTGAACCGTGCAAACGATGCTCGGGGTCATAAACGCCGTATTGTAATGCACATATTTCAGGTTTTAATCCCGTTCCACATTCAAAATTAACCGTTTCAACCAAAACATTGCAAGGCCCTTTTGGCATACCAAACAGTTCGGTTGTGGCAGTAGAAAGAATAACAGCATTATGCTGTGCCACAATGTGATATAGAACGGTTTGATGTGAGCTATCGTGGAATGTAATAGCCTCCTGACAGTTGTGGGCATAAAGGCAATCGGCAACTACATTTTCTCCTAGTACAAAGCCGTAGCGAAAGCCTTGTACCGCTACATTTCGTAGTTTATTATTGTCATTTTGGTCGCCTGATGTAATAAGTCCTGCGGTATGGCAAGGATTGTACAATAGCTCTTTTTCAAGTATTGTGTCGCCAATATTTTTATCAAGGCAGAATTGACTGTCACAAATATGAACACGAGCAACATTTTGCAAATTAACTGCCGATTGTGTTGGATACATTTTATCGGTGTTTAGTTTAACGCAAAATTCAAGATTGTAGATTGAAAACATACCTACGCTGAAACGGCCAACACAGCTTGTTCCTTCGGGTGCAGAAATAATAGACCAAGGGCGCGCTGTAGCGTCGTGTTCCTCGGGCGGTTCCCAATCGGAAAAAATTCTTGTGTTAACTCTACTAAATCCGTCAAAGGTGGTAGGCGTAAAATTATGTTTTACTGCTTCAAGGGGGCGAACCTGATATGTATATAAAAGTCGGCAGGGCATTTCACCCTCAAGTTGAATGTTCGTGCCGTATTCGGGTGGGATAACAAGCTGTGCTCTTACGGGTTTACCTTCATATTCTTCAATTCCGGGGGAGGCTATTCGGTAACCCTCTTTGGTGAAAGGAAATAGAATTTTACCGCCGCCACGTTTTGCTGCGTAATTAATGGCTGCTTGAATTGCGGCTGTATCGTCGGTGATACCGTCACCCTTGGCTCCGAAATCAAAAACATTAATTCCAAATGACGCCATAATGATACCTGCTTTCTGCAAAAAATAATCGGGGGTATATTTTGCGCTTTTTATTATACAAGGGATATACAAAAATAGCAAGACTAATTATTCAAATTAAAAGGGTTATTTATATCCAACCGAAGAATTTAAAGCTTTTGTTATATTCGGTTTCTTCAATATCGCAGTAATCAATCTTCCATTTGCCCGTAAATCGGCGGATAATTCCACCGTGGCTAACTACAATTATTTTTTTGAACCTCAAATCATAATATTTATCGGCTACAGGTTTTATTCGATTAATAATTTCGGATAAAGATTCCCATTTTTTATTTTCGCCTTCGGGTATTTCACCTGAATATTTAATAAAATCCAGGTTTAGAGCTTTGGCTTGTTCGGTGCCCTTTACCATAAAGGTTTTATCAAAAATCTGTTCGTGCAGGTCGGTTTCAACAGCAATTTCTAATCCTGTGTTTTTGGAAATTACTGCCGCCGTTTGCAAAGCCCTTGTGTAGGGGGAGGAAACAATAAGCTCCGCCTCTTTTAATAGGGGATTTTTTGAAACGGCTTCAGCCTGTTCTATGCCGGTTGGCGTAAGAGGGGCTAAATCTCTGCCTTGACCTATAAATCCGCGGGAATCTACCTTGCTGAAATCGGGTTCTCCGTGACGAATAAAAACAATTTTCATAATTTAATCCTTTAAAACGGCTTTTTTCTCTTTTACCTTTTCTAAGCCTTTTAAATATAAAATTTCGGTGGCAAAGGCAAGCTTGGTTACAACATTTTGTTTTGTGGGGTAGCAGTAGAATGAGTCCTTTTCGGTGGAAATATCAAAGCAGTCCAAGGGCTTCAGGTAGCAGTAATCATATTCAATGTGAAGACTGTTCATTTCCATAGGAGTACGGTTGATTTTGTAATCCTCGCCATTGTAGTACCCTTCTAAAATAAAGCCTTTTTCGGGGTGGTGAGTGAGCTTTGCCTTGCCAAGTGGCATAAATCTCCAACAACGAGGCAAAGAGTAAACCTCTACCTCATCACTAAAGAAGTATTCGCCATTTTCAATCTGCTTTTCAACCTGAGTGCGCTCCCATTTAAACCAATCGGGAATGTGAGAGAATTCAGTTTCGCCCTCTAAGGCTACAAGACTTCCGTCCTCATTCCAGTTCCAACGCTTGCCACAGGCGGTGCAAAAAATCTCGCTTCCTTTGGACTCTATTTTGGATTCGGCAAGGCAATGTGGACATTGGTAGAGTACCTTGTGAAGTCCTTCGGCACGGAAATCCTCTTTTATAAGAATATTATTTTCCTTTTGGTAGCGGTAATCGTCATATTCAAGAGCGTTTTTTACCGCTTCATTTATTTCCTCAGCCGACATTTGTTTTACTTGCTCGGCAGTTAAAATTTGAGTCATAGTTGTGTGTAGGGGGACTTTGCGCTTTTTTCTGAAATTCCAAAAGGGTGAATGTAAATGGTTTCCGTGGTGAACCACTGCCACAACAGGTACCTTGTTAAGCTTTATGAGTTTACCTAAAGCATCGGGAATGTACGAAGTTATTCCGCAGGGAGAGTATCTTGCCTCGGGGTACATTGAAAGAATATTACCCTTTTTAAGCGCGTGATTTATGGATTTTATAAGGTGCATATCGCGGGTGTATTTTCTGGTGCAGATAGCGCCTATAAGTTCCATAAGCCAAGGGCGGCGGTAGTAACCGTCAATGCTAACAACATTGTTAACACGGTGGGGAAGTGTACCCATTGCCGCAAGCTCAAAATCAATAAAATACATATGGTTGCTAAGCATAAAATAGGGTGGCTTTAAGCCCTCCATATTAATTTTTTCTACCTTGTATTTTTTGCCTATTAACATAATTTTAGAAAGAATCCAAATTAGCCAAACAATAAAAATAGGCTGTCTTATGGGATATTTTGCGGTATTATAAGTCTTTTTATTTTTGTAGTTAACTTGTTTGTTCATAAATTTATCACATCCTACAACTAAATTCTACACTATTTGACCTTAAAAATCAATAATGTTAATTTTTTCAACATTTTCCACCTTGAAAGGACAAGGGTTGTTTGATATAATAAATTTAGTAATTAATAGGTAGGTGATGGGTGTGACAGCCTTATATATAGCTTTGTCAGTTATAGGCTCAGCTTTGTTTTTAGTTTTGCTTATATCATTTATTTGTTTTATAATGGCATTTTATGTAAGAAAAGAAAAGGTAAAGGCAGAATTTCCCATACCACCGGGAGAAATTTATGAGCCTTACCGAGATGTTATGGTTAACTGGATGAAGGAAGCCCGAGCAATGACTCCCAAAGAGGTTAGCGTTAAATCATTTGATGGGCTAACCCTTTACGGAAAATATTACGAGTATTCTAAGGATGCCCCAATTGAGCTTATGTTTCACGGCTACAGAGGTAACGGTGAAAGGGATTTATGCGGCGGTGTTCAGCGTTGCTTTTCCCTTGGCAGAAGCTGTCTTATAGTTGACCAACGCACATCGGGAAAAAGCGGCGGCAGAGTAATAACCTTTGGAATAAAGGAAAGTCGCGATTGCCTCAAATGGATTGACTACATAATAGAAAATATTAATAAGGATGCCAAAATTATAATAACGGGAATTTCTATGGGAGCGGCTACAGTAACCATAGCCGCAGGGGAAAACCTACCTAAAAACGTAATAGCCGCCCTTGCCGATTGCGGATACACCTCGGCAAAGGATATAATTAAAAAGGTAATAAAGGATTTAAAACTCCCGCCCAATATTATGTACCCCTTTGTAAAGCTGGGCGCCAGAATTTTCGGTGGCTTTGATTTAGAAAAATATTCCCCCATTGAGGCAATGAAAAATTGTACAGTACCCATTATTTTTATTCACGGCACAACCGACGATTTTGTGCCCTACCAAATGAGCGTGGATAATTTTAACGCCTGTACCCATAAGGTTAAAAAGCTGGTCACCGTAGAAAACGCAGGTCACGGCCTTGCATATTTAAAGGATACCGAAGGGTATTTTAAGGGAATAAGAGAGTTTGATGAAATGCTGTCAATGCAGGAAAAATTATAGTTTGAACTCACAAATTATCCAAATAAATCGTAGGGGGTGGCGCCTTCGACGCCCCATTGATTTATCACAAATTTATTTTTATTATTACATTAAAAATGCGGTGTTTACTTCAAATCCGAAAAATTATACCGATTTAATTGTTAGATATAAGGGTGGAGGACCAGTCGGTTCAGCATTAAATAAAGATTGGTGTTTGGTTCCCGCATATAACGAAGCAAAAGAAACAAAAATAAAAAACTTAGAGTATTATGTTACCTGTGCTTGGAGGTATCCTTAATGTTTGATAAAATAAATCAATATTATATAATTCTTTTATCCACAACTTTTTTCATTGATTGCGGTTTCTGTGTAGGGTGTATAACAATTTTTAGAATATTTGGTAATTTTACACTTAGAAAAGTTACCAAACTCAGAATTTATGTTACATATCTAAATATTTTTCTTACTTCAATTTTGGATGTATGTTTATTTGGTGGTTTTTTTGCTTGTCTTACCGTTTTTCTTTCTGCTTGGGGAGGAAAAAGTTTTAGCATCAGATCGCTTATGTGGCAGATTAACTTAAATGAATCAAGAGGTATTTTTTCTTCCAATTATAAAATTGCAAAAATGGAAGAAAATACATTTGAAGCATTAGATGATTTTGAAAAAGATGTGTATTTAGAACAATATTTTAAAACCTGCGAAAAACTTCCTTCTCGCACGAGAATAATTTTAATCCAAGCAACGGCGTGGGGGATAGGTAGTTTGATAGGACTTGGAATTAATTTGATTTCATAGGAGGATAAAAAAGATGAATAAAGTCTTAGCAATTTTCTTTTGTGTTATTATTTGTATTGCGATTTTTGTTGCATGTGATAGTTATTCAGATATAGATAGTTCCTCAAAAGATGGTGTTTCACAAACATCAGAAACACTTCAAGCATCTTCGATAACAGATGAATCTATAACGCTAACTGATATTGCTTTTAGAGGAACATTAGTAAAAGATGGTGAAACAAAAGAAAAGAAAATAACTAAAGAATATTCATTAAAAGAATTGACAGGCTTTTTTGATAAAATTTATACTAATCTTTTCAACGGAAAACAGTATTTTGATGAATATTATTTTGATAATGTGAACCAAAAATTCCAAATTGAGTTTACAAGAGAAATAGACGGATATTTACAAAAAAACTATTATTCAGTTTATAAGGTTAAAGAGGGCGGTTATTTTTATATTTTTTGGGATAATCAGACTACCGGAAATATAGAAACATCAGCCAGGGCTACTATTGCTTATTATATTGATGAAAAAAGAAATTGTTCGCTTTCGGAGCTTTCTGCATTACAACAGAATAAAAATAGCACTTTAACGGATATTGCCGAATTAACAGATGTATTTGAGTTTAGATTGGAAGACAATGCCTCATTTGATGGATATTTTTATGCATATGTAGTTTGTAAAGAAGGTTTTGCAATAGCAGTATTTGAAAATCCAACGATGGATTTAGATAATATGGATGCTTTTAAAATCAAGCATATAGAATTAACAACAAAATCCTATGCCGAGAATGAACTTGAATTAATTTGCGATTTCGTTGAAGAAGATTTGCCATAAATAATAAATGCGTCTTGTTATTTTAAAAAAATTCAAATTTCCTCTTGACTTTAACGCTTTTATGTGTTAAACTATCATATGTAATCACTTTAACGCTTTTATGCAGTAAAGTAAAATGAACAAAAATACATAAAACGCAATGATGAAGCTTAGTAGAAATAAGTCCAATTTTTTAGAGAACAGTTGTTTGGTGCAAAACTGTAAACGTCTTATTTTGAATTACCCTTTTAAGCGGCTTTTTTGAACACACAAGTCAGTAGGAAAAGACGGGTTAGCCCGATACAGCTTTGGATTTTTACATCCGCTAAGGTTGATTTTTTAAAAATCAATAAACTGAGGTGGTACCGCGATTTTATTCGCCCTCTGCATTATGCAGGGGGCTTTTATATTTTAGTTAAAATTATACCTTTAAAGGAGAACAAACAGAATAATGGTAATTACAGAACTTTTGGAAAAAAACGCCCGTCTTTACGGAAACGAAACTGCCCTTGTGGAAATCAACCCCTCCGAGGAGCGCGACAAGGTTGTTACCTGGCAGGAATTTAATCTTATTGAAAGCACAAAAACCGAAATTCCCTATCGCAGGGAAATGACCTGGCAGGATTTTGATCGCAGAGCCAACCGCTTTGCTAACCTTCTTTTAAGCAGAGGACTTAAAAAGGGTGATAAGGTAGCAATCCTTTTAATGAACTGCCTTGAGTGGCTTCCTATTTACTTTGGTATTTTAAAGGCGGGATGTATGGCGGTGCCTATGAACTTCCGCTATTCTGAGGATGAAATTGAATATTGCCTTGATTTGGCAGATGTAGATGTTTTAATCTTCGGCCCCGAATTTATAAGCCGAATTGACCCTCTTACCAAAAAAGAAAATCGCCTTAAAATGATTTTTTATGTTGGTGATAACGGGCCTGATTACAGTGAAGATTGCCTTAAGCTTATGAGCTATTGCTCCTCAAATCCTCCACCCGTAGCATTGGAGGATGATGATGATGCCGCAATCTATTTTTCTTCGGGTACAACAGGCTTTCCCAAGGCGATTTTACATAAGCACCTCTCCCTTATAAGCTCCTGTCGTACCGAGCAAAATCACCATAGCCAACAGCGTGATGATGTATTCCTTTGTATTCCGCCCCTTTACCATACGGGCGCTAAAATGCATTGGTTCGGTTCTTTGCTTTCGGGCAGTAAGGCAGTTCTTCTTCGCGGCGTTAAGCCCGAGTGGATTTTAAGAGCCATAAGCGAGGAAAAATGCTCCATAGTATGGCTTTTGGTACCTTGGGCTCAGGATCTTTTAGATGCTATTGAGTCCGGCAAAGTTGACCTTAATAACTATTATCTGGAAAAGCTTCGCCTTATGCATATAGGCGCTCAGCCCGTACCTCCAAGCCTTATTAAGCGTTGGATGAAGATTTTCCCACATCATCAGTATGATACAAACT
>SVPL01000030.1 GCA_015065925.1 Oscillospiraceae bacterium | reverse complement strand
TATCACGATAGCTTTCATAAGGTCCGTTACCATAATAGCTAAACTCCTTGTTTTGGGATGGCAGAGTAAATTCAAAGCCAAAACGAGGTAACCACCAAGCGTTCTCGCGGATATCAGCCTTTAAGGTAACATCTACCCTACCGTTTTTATCCACCTTATAGGTTACGGTGTGGTGAGTAAGAGGATAATGAGATACACCTGCCAAAGAACCCTCAACAGTAATTACACCATCATTATAAGTGACACTGTAAACCTTATTAAAGGCTCGATCCAGATTTTCGCCCTGCCATATGTTATAAAAGCCCCAATAAAGCTTAACACCTCTGTCATTATCGGTGGGTGCGCGCCAAGCCGAAAGGAATGGTTTTGCGGCAAACTGTTCTTCGCCGTTTATAACCATACTTGTAAATACGCCGAAGCGCTTGGAGAATTTGTACGAAAAATTTTCGCCAATAAAATAGAAATTCTTCTCATCCTCACTAAAGGATGCCGCTGTGGTTTCTGCGACATCTTCAACAATATCGGCAGGTAAAGCGTGGTAAGAATGTGCTACATCCTCGCCATTTTTAGTAAGGCGGCAGATAATGTATGCACCTAGTCTGCACTCGGCTTTTTTATAATCAACATCAAGGCTTATTTCTGTATGAGGCTGGGCGGTTAAAACGGTTTTTTCACTTTTTACGATGACACCGTCTACCTGAATTTCATACTCAAATTCACATTCGTTAAGATTGGTAAAATCGTAGCGGTTATAAACAAAAAGCTTACCGTTTTCATAACGGGTGCGGATTGGCTGATAAGCCGCCTTAACCTCTAAGCTTCCCGCTTTAAGGGTACGGTCATAAAATACCATACCGTCACAGCAGAAGTTACCGTCATAGGTCAACTCACCCTCAAAATCTCCGCCGTATTTGGGTACTCCGTCCACAACTACAGTGTGGTCTGCCCACTCCCAAACGCAACCGCCTATAACATTTTTATACCTATCAAAAATCTCGTTATATTCATAAACATCACCGGGTCCGTTACCCATTGCGTGGGCGTATTCACAAAGGAAAATAGGCATATTTATTTCAAGCTTTTGAGCAAGCTCCTCCAAAAGCTCAAAGGAAGGATACATTTTTGAATAAACATCGGTGTTCTCTAAATAAACATATTTTTCTTCCACTTCACATCGGCGGCAGGCATCCTCACAGTGAACAAGACGGTCATCCTCGCGGCTTCTGAGCCACTCAACCATTGCGGCGTGATTTATATCGTGACCACTTTCATTACCGGTTGACCACATAATAATTGAGGGTTGATTTTCATCCCTGAAAACGGCTCTTTGCATTCGTTCAATATGCTCATTTTTCCACTCGGGCTTTGAGCAGGGCCAATCACCGGTTTCAACATCATAACCGTACTTGGCATTGGGATAGCGGCGGACAAAGCCGTGGGTTTCAATATCGGTTTCAAGCACAACATAAATTCCAAATTCATTACACATTTCAAGGAATTTTGGAGTTGGCGGATAGTGAGAGGTTCTAACACAGTTTATGTTAAGGCTTTTCATAACTTCTAAATCGCGGCGAAGCTCATCATCGGTCTGATACCAGCCGTTTGTAGGGTGAGTATCGTGATGATTTACACCGTGAAGCTTAACCGACTGACCGTTTATTAAAAGCTCATAATCGCTATTAATCTCAATGGTGCGAAGTCCCACCTTTTGGGTAATTTCCTCACCGTTGCAACTGATTTTAAGGGTATACAGATAGGGCTTTTCTGCATTCCACAAAATGGGATTTTCTATTTTAAGCTCCCACTCGGTTTGCGAAAATTTTTCGCCCAAAAGCTTGCCCTCTGCATCATAAAGAGCAAAGTCTGCTGGGGTATCTGCTTTTACGGTAACGGTATTAAGATTTGCTTTTACCGCAAAACTATTAAGGTGATTTTCGGGGCGCTTTAATATGTAGCAATCCCTGAAAATACCGTTAAAGCGGAAGAAATC
The DNA here is from genome assembly GCA_015065925.1 of Oscillospiraceae bacterium. Lineage (GTDB taxonomy): Bacteria > Bacillota > Clostridia > Oscillospirales > Acutalibacteraceae > UMGS1279. Next base: position 30,020 of record SVPL01000030.1, on the reverse strand, counting down.
CTGATCCTCTAAATAGCTTCCCACACACCATTTTAAAACCTTTACCCGAAGGGTATTTTTGCCCGATACTACAAAATCTGTAATATCAAACTCTGCCTGCAAATGACTGCCTTGGGTAAAGCCCACATATTTTCCGTTTACATATACTATACCGCAAGAAGAAACTCCCTCTAAAACGAAGTAGGTTTTACCCCATTTTTCGCCTAAATCGAACTCCCTTTCATAAATGCCGCAGGGGTTTTCATCGGGAACATATGGAATATCTACAGGGTATGGATAGTTAATGTTTGTGTAGTTGGGGTTTTCGTAGCCCAAGGCTTGCCAACAAGAAGGAACCGTAATTTCATCCCATTTTTCTATTATTTCGGGAGCCTCACTCTCGTCCTTAAAATAGGCGAACCTCCAGTTACCGTTAAGAAGCATATATTCAGCCTTACCATTTGGAATGTAATAACTCCTTTGAGGCAGACGGTTTTCGCTTGTTTTTAAAATATTTTCATAAAATCGCATATAATCAATCCTTTTAATTTTGACCTTTTTTGCATTATAACAATAAATAATTATTAAGTCAATGGATATTTCTCCACTTTTATATAAAATATGTACTTTTTAAAGCTTTTTTAAGGGTTTAAAACAAACGCCAAGCGTCTCATCCTATAATTTTCAGGTATAATTATTTACACTAAAAAGACTGCACCCCTATTTTGAGATGCAGTCTTTTTTATAAAAGGGGATTACCCAGTCACTCTGCAATGAGGGAGAAAACATTGCAGAGCTCGTAAGTGAATAAATGTGGCAAGAGCCTTATGCGGTGTATTTGTTATTATAAAGTGTTCCAAGCTCTTTGCCGTTTTCGATACACCAAGCAGCGTAAGCCTCTTTGTTTTCAGCCGTTACAAAGGTGTGGAAGGCGGTGGAATCTGCTTCACTGGGTTCAGAGCCGTCGGCAGTATTTGCGTTATCAATTGCATTTGCAACATCAAATACGCTAACGCTCACAGCATCGCCGTAATAAACATTTCCGTCCTTATCAATTGCGTAACTACGGATTAAAATATCCTCACTGTAACGCTCGGCTGCAATGCCCGTAAGATATGATGTAAATACAACAGAGCTTTCTGAAATTTCCCAAGCAACATATTTTTCTGCCGAGAAGGTGCCGTCACTGTAGGCAACACCCTTTCTGCCGTTTTCTATAGTAAGCTCGCCCTCAATATTTGAGGAGAAGACGGCAACAGAGCCATACTCAACAATCTCAGCTGCCTCCAACCAATCGGCTTTGATTTTGTTGTAAATTCTAAGACCGTTTTTGCCTGTAGAGCTTCCTTCGGCTGTGCGAAGTGCGGCGGCGTTGTTGTAAGCGGTTGCAATACCTACGGCATCATTTGTTTTTGCGGCAGAGGCAACAATTATAGATGCGGTAGTCTTTGCCCAGAAATCGTTGGCGTGGTTAATGTTGTTGGAGAGATAGTCCTCATAATCCTTGGACTCGGTAATTTCAGCCCAAACAGAGGTGGTTTTTGCTACAATACAATTTGTATATTGGTCGGCAAGCTCGCCCAAAACCTTTTCCAGCTCTAAAACATTATCGTGATAATCGCCGAAGATATAACATTTTTCGTTGTTGATTTTACCCGAAACAAGAACGATTGTAGCATTGGGATAAAGCTCTTTAAAATCGTTGATCATACTTGTAAAGGATGCTCTGTAGCTTTCGGGGGTGGTGCGTACATCATTACCTGCAAACTTAATGTAAATAATATCGGGAACAATGGTTTCGCCGTAATACTCATTCATACCTGCAACGCGGTCTCTGAGATTTTCAGCGCCCCAAGCGGCACCCGTACCGCCACAAGCAATGTTGTAGTAGTTAATGTTATTGCCGTTTCCGTAATCCTCAACCAACTTTGCGGTTGCCTGCTCAAAGAAGGTGGGAGCCGAAATTCCGCTTCCTGCAGTCTTGCGCTCGGTAACATCAAAGGTGCCTTCTTCATTGCGTGTTTTTGAGAAAAGCTCATAGTTCACATTAGCGCCTGTAGAGGAACAGCCCGTTGCGGTGGATGCGCCGTAAACAAGCACGTTAACATCCTCGGCAGTAGCCAATTTATCATAGAAATTTTCCATATCATAGGACTGATTTTCGGGAGCAGAGGGTGTATAGCCTTCTTCACCAAGCTCATCCCAGGTGGTGGAGTGCTTATAGGTTACATAAAGGGTATGATCCTCGTGCTTGCCGTCGGACATAAGGTAAAGTCCCATATCTCCGCCCTCTTCAAGGGTATAATAGGCAGAAGCAGAACTAAATCCGCCATAGTTAAGGGCTTCATCATAATAGGAATCGTTTTCATCGGTAGGAACTGCAAGGGAACCTGTATAAATGGGGCATTTACCGCCCTCAAGCCATACTAATTTACCGTCTACAACATCAAAATCCACGCCCTTAACATACCAAACATTAAGGTCATCATTTCTTACTGAAATAACATCATCAATGGGGTAAAGGAGTTTTTTGGTGGTTTGAACGGTACCGTCATAGGAGTTTACAAACATTACTGCCTCGTGATAAACGGTATCACCCTCCCAAACGGGTTTGCTAAACACATCTGCATCATATTTGGTTAAATCCTCACCGTTTAGTCCCACACCGGGTGCGTGGTTTTGCGCATCGGTAACGCCCTCGGCGGTAACGGTAAGCTCATCATCTGCGGTAACGGTTATTGTGTAAACACCGTCTACGGGAGTAAGCTGGGTATCGCCGTATTTAACGGTAGGAGTAACCGAAGCATCACAAACTGCCTTAAAGCTTACTGTATCGCCCTGAATGGCGGCTGTGAGAGGCTTGTTTGCATTGGCAGGCTCTAAACGAACAGCCTCGGTAGAATAATTAACGGGAACGTTTAATGTTTTACGAACCATAACATCATCCAAATAAAATTCAGTATTATCACTTGTTGCGGTGAAGAAAAGCTGAGTATAACCCAAGGCATCCTCGGCTTCAACACCAAGATTATCTAAATATTCTTGACTGTTCAGCGTATAGGTGCGAGTAAAGGTTTTCCATTCATCAGAGGTCTCTGTAAAGGTGGTATTGGAATAAACATATCCGTTAGCATAGCTTGTTCCACCGTTAGCATTAGTGTAGCCTGCCAAGTGATTAACATTAGTTGTTGAGGTAGAGCTATGTAGATACAAATCAGCAGAGCCCGATACCAGCTTATACTTAAAGCTTACGATAACCTTATCGCCCGGATTGGCAAAAACTGAAAGCTTTTCGTTTGCCTTTTGAGCAACAATAACACGGTAGGTAGTGCTGCTTGAAAGGTTTGCCTTTAAGGAATGTGCGCCATCGTAGGAATAATTTGCGTCATTAAGTATTTCACTGTTTGTTGGGTTATAGGTATTGGTGGTGAAGTTTTCAAAATCCTGATAAACACCCTGTATCCACTTGGCATAAAGGGTTGCATCCTCCTCGGGTGCAATTTTCTCTAAGAACTTGCTTGTGAGGGCGGAATCGGTGTACCAGCCCGCAAATGTGAAGCCATCCCTAGTGGGTTCCTCGGGCATTACGGTGATTGCCTTACCTGAATCAGCCATCATTGGCTCTACTGCGCTACCGCCGTTAGAATCAAAGGATAAAGTAATGGGGTTTTCATAAAGAGAGCCCTTACTTGTAAGCTTCATCTCATCAATGTAGATGGAATAAGGATTACCACCCAGGGTTGAATAAATAACAAATAAATAGTCGGTGGTGTTATCGGTAGTGAAGGTGAAGGTGTAGTCATACCAACCGCCGTCTGAAGGGCTTTGACACTCGTTTGCCTTACTACCCTGCTTATAATAAGTTGTAGGAACATTAGCATCAATAGCGGCACCCTTTTTATAAAGGTAAGATGTAAACCATGCCTTAGTGCTGCTACCCCATGCAGCATCAGCGGGGATATGATACTTAAAGCTGATTTCATACTCGGTATACTTTTCAAGAGTAGGAAGGGTTAAAGCATTAATAGTGGTATTACCATAAAGCTTTATAGATTTTCCTGTATTGTTATAGCAATAAGTGGTATTTGTATTAAGAGAAATGCTGGGCCAACCGCTGTTAGGTCCTGAAACGGTTCCATCAAAGGTTGCATTGGTGCCATTGACATATCGTCCCCATTTAGTAGCATCTTCAAAATTCACTTCAAGATTAAAATCATCTAAATAGAAGTTATTATCATTAGCGGCTGTAACGCGAACTGCAAGCATCATAGTGGTGTTATCGCCACTGTTAAAGCTATGGTTAACCTGATGCCATTCGTTACCCGTTTTCCACTGGGTAACGTTACCGCGTACGGAGGTTGTGGAGCTTGCGCCACCACTTGTTTCCCAAAGACCGCCGTCGCAGCGGGCAGAACCTGCAGCAGTGTAAATATCATAGCAACCATCCTTGCTCCATTCGGCAGCACCGCCTACAGAAACTATTGCAGAGGTTGAAATGAGCTTGGCGGTATCGGTTGGAGTACCGTCATAATACATACGGTAGCTGAGGTTATATTCGGTGTTGGGTGTAACCTCAAACTGAACGGTGGAGCACTGAGCGTAAGCCCGAAGCCTTAAAGAACTTGCGTCACCGCCATAGGTTTTGGTGGTGTCGGTATTTAAGGCAACAGAACCCCAACTGGATAATGTTGCGGTAGTGCCCAGTCCGCTGGTGCTACTGTAACGCACCCAGTTATCGGGATTGTCAAAAACCGAGGCAAAGCCGTCGGCACTGGCAGTAAGCGCTGCGCCAAAGCTTGAAATAATCAAGCAAATGCAAAGAATAAATGCTAAAACTTTTTTCACAAAAACATCTCCTTATAAATTTTCTATTTTAATTATAACACATTTCAAGACGAAAAAAAGCCAAATTTCAGTGTTAAATTTGCACACGATTTTTGTACTTTCCGTCTTTTTTAATTAAATCAACACGTTATTTTTGTATATTTTTCACTATAGATTTCATTTTCTGCCCTTTAGAATTTTATTAAAATTTTCAAACTGTTTTTCGCTTGGCTTATAATCGGGGTGGGAAGAACAAGGTATATTGGGCTCTCTGCCGTCGGAATAATAAAAGGGGGTTTTGTTGTCATTTCTGTACCTATCTCTATCTTCTTTTATTCTAAAATCCGGTATATCATAGGGCGTGCCAAATTCCATAAGACTGCGATGACCTAAAATTGCCACCGAAGCCATACGGGTTGCAAAATAAACATCAAAGATGGGGTTTTTATCCTCACGGATACAGCTTAAAAACTCCCTTATGACACAAAAATCACCGCCGCCGTGACCTGCCGCCTTAATAAGCGCCTCGTCCTTATCGTTCCACTCGGGATAATAGTAATTTATTTTCTCCCTGCCCTCGGGAATTTCCCAATCGTTATAGCGAAGCATAATTTTACCATCCGTTCCGCGAAGGTTTTCAATCATACCCTTTTCGCCGCATAGACGGTAGGAATTTTCGCTCCCGCCAAAGTTTGCGCATCCCGTAAACTTAAACACCGAAGCATCATCATTCAGGGTGGTAATAATAGCAGCCTTTTCGCCCGTGCGCTTTACTTTGTCACAGTCCTTTGGGGCAGGATGAAATATCGGCATAGCCGTTACCCTTATGGGTGAGGCGCCGCTTGCATACATAATAGGCGCCAGAGAATGTGTAACATAATAGGTTGAGGGCAAAAAACAACGCCAATGCTTATCGCTGTCATAAAGATTGCAAATATCCTCCCAGGTATCCTTTTCGCCGTTTCCGTATACCCTGCCCGAATGATTATATTCACCCTCTGCATATAAAATCTTGCCTAAGGTTTCAGAGTCGGCTACCCTTTTCATCTCCTGATTAAAAAGCATAAAGGGGTAGTTTTCCAAAAGCATATATTTCGCTTTGCTCTTTTCTACCGCCTCGACCAGTCTTACCCCTTCTGCCATTGTAGAGTTGGAAAGACATTCAGATAATACGTGTATGCCCTTTTCAAGACATCTTACTGCATATTCGCTATGCTCGTGAAAATAATTGGCGAGTAATACTGCATCTATTCCCTTGTGCTCAATAAACTCGTCAAAATCCTTATAAAGGGCGGTGGTATCGCCCAGCCTTTGCTTTGCCTGATTAAGACGCTTTTCGCTTTTATCGCATACGGCAACTATCTCTCCGTTAAGCGCTAAAATATCGTCTACAAGACTTTGACCACGCCAAAATCCAAAAATACCAAATTTAACAGTTTTCATTTTATTTTACTTCCATATAATTTTAAATATTTCCTCAGATGGTAATAGCACAAGGGTTAAAACCCCTATAAAAGCCAACGCAACGGCTATAAGCTCCTTTTTAGTCGGCTTGTTTTTACCAAAAAGACTAATTGCGGTGGAAACTATTATGGTGCCGCCCGTAACAAATGGATACTGTGCCGATGCGGGAAGCTCGGCAAGAGCCACCAATAAAAGCCAATTTCCTAATCTGCTTAAGGTACCTGAGCCTGCCATTGCAAATACGGCAGCCGCGTTTATACGCTTTTTTTCGCCCTTTACAAAAAGCACAAGCAAAAACGAAACACTTATTGAAACCAAGGCGGTCAGCACCGAATAACCCGTTGCGGATATCCTTTCAAAGGGAAGTGCGTAATAAATTTTAGAAATTACGCCCGCCATACCGTTAAAAACAAAAACTCCCACATAATATAGTGCTCCGCCCGAGCTACCGTCCTTTTTTACCGTAAGGCAAATAGCAACGGTTATTATTGCAAAGCATACGCACTTGCTTACCGTAACGCTTTCACCGTGGAAAAGTATTCCCGATAAAAAGGGCAAAGCCATACCGCCCAGCATAGAAAACAAGGAATAAAGCGAAAGGTTTATTTTTGAAAGCGCCTTTAGACTGCAAAAGGAGAAAAGTAATCCGTTAATTGTAGAAATAATTGCCATTATAAAGGCAAAAAGCGAAAACTCAAAGCTAAATCCGTTAATTAATATTAACGCAATAAATCCGAATATACCGCCTCCGAGATTAGCCACAAAGGCTGCTCGAGGTCCGCTTCCGTAATTTTTTCTGAAAATATCTTTAAAGAAAAACATAAATCCAAACATTACGGTAGAGGTTGTGAGCAATCCGTAATTCATCAGCTCATTCATATAATTTTATCTCCTTATCAGCCCTCGACCTCTTTTGAAATTTCAGCTAGCTCAAACAAGGATGTAGCGGAAAATATGTGGCAGTTAATCCAGAAGTTTTCCAATTCTTCAATATCCTTTTCAGATGTCCAAAAGGTGGGAATAACACCGCTTTTGGGATTTTGCATTCGGGTGAGCATATCACCAAGAGCCGCCGCTTTTTCATAATACAGCCGATTTTTAGTTAATGAATACATTTTCAAAAATGCCGTCATTATGGTAGAAGTGCTGGAGTCGATAGGCCAATAACAAAAATATTGCTCTAAGCCTGCCGGAGAACGCACCTCGGGATTTGCCTCTTTTATCCAAGGAGCATATTCATCCCATACCACAAATTGGTCTTCTATAAATCGCATAAGCTCTGTCGCGGCGTCCACCAATCGGGCATCGTCCGACTTATTATCAACTATATATTTGACCATATTACTAGCCGATATATTAGTTAGATTATAATAGTTTTCTGTAACGGGACTGTCCTCAAACTGACCTTCAAAGTTATATTTATCAAGACAGGTTTGCTTTAAATATTGGAAATAGTTTTCGGCTAAGACTTCCCATACAGCTTCATTGGTTATTTTATTGAATGAATTTAAAAATTTTAAAATACCAAAATGGGCGCAATAATTAAACTTAACGGGCAAACCGTCTGTTACAGAAATTAGCAAATACCAGCTTCCGTTAGGCAAAACGGTATCTTTATAATAATTTGCAATAGCCCTTGCGGCATCAAAATACTTTTTGTCGCTTGTCGCTTTAAAAAGCTCTAAATATGCAAGACCTGCGCTTGCAGGATAGATGGTCATAACCGTGTTCTTACTGCCTTCAGCGGCAGGAGCTATTCGGTTTACCTTTTCTGCGTTCAAATTATCGAAACAGTATGTTGGAGGCAGACCGCAAAGAGGTGATGACTCACCGTATGTAATAGAAAGCATATAATCTGCAACTATTTTAGCAATATTCAACGCTTGCTTAGCGTTTTTGGAAGATAATTTAGAGTAAGTAAGCATTGCAGAAATAACACTGCTAAAGGTTTTAGAGGGATAAACATTATGCGGAAATTCGGGGTCGGGTTTTCCGTGCTCCAACCAATACTGAATCATAGGTTGTTCAAAAAAATATTTAAACCCTAACTCTGCGGCTTCTTTGTAAGAACGAGCCTTTTCGGGCAAATTCTCTCTACCGGGGAATGGCGCGCATTTAAAAAAGGTTCTTGCGCCGAGAAGATATGTAGGTTCTCCCTTGTTGTTTAACGCTTCAACCTTAAGGTTAACAAGTCCGGTTGGGATTTCAGCCCAGACAGGAGTTAATGGGGCAGATGTCTTTTTGGCTTTAAAGGTGTGTACCCCACCCTTTTCATCGGTTGCAGTAAACAAAATTTCTTTCGCCAACTCATTAGGCAGTGAGGGAAAAGAAAAAGCGGGGACAAATGTAAACTGCGATGAATTTATATTCCAAAACGGATTTCCGTTAACTCCACCGGGACGAACCGACAGGGTGTTATACTCTTGCAAAGCAATTTCAGCATACGGTTTCATATACATACCTCTTTATAATTTTCTTTACAAAATGATTATAATTCCTAATCTCAGGGAATAAAATAGATTTTTTCTATACAAATATATAATTTTTCTACTTTGGTGTTGAAAACTTTTAAAAATACCTTTATAATAATCAGGGTGATAAACATATGAAAACCAATAAAAATATTTGTAAATTTATAACCTCTGAAAGATGCGACGGCATAAACACCTATCATTTTGTTTACGAACAGCTGGCAGAAAATACGCGCGACCTTATAACACATAATTATCACACCATTTATTTTGTTACCGATGGTGAGGGTGAGCTTATAACCAAAACACAAAAATTCTCTCTGGTTAAGGGCGATGTTTTTTTCTCATTTAAACAAATTCCCTTTAAAATAAACAACACGGGAGAAATTAAATATATGTATATTTCTTTTGACGGAAGCCGAGTTGAAGAACTTTTTTCGCGTTTTTCAATATCCCCTGTTAACTGTGTGTATGAGGGTTACGGCAAGCTCGCCGCATTTTGGGAAAATTCTATAGTTAAGGCAAACAAGAAAAATCTTGACCTTATAAGCGAAAGCGTTTTGCTCTATACCCTAAGCGAGATGTCACCTAAGGAATTGAGCGCAAAACAGCGAATAATAAATGATATAATACAGTTTGTTGAAGAAAATTTCAAAGATAGTGCCCTCAATTTGGATTTTGTTGCCAACCGTTTTGGATACAGCAATAAATATATATCACGCATTTTCAAGGAAAATATGGGTACAACTTTTTCATCATATCTTACCAATATACGCATAAATCACGCTGTTTTTTTAATCGAACAGCAGATAACTCTAATAAAAAACATAGCCTTTCTATGTGGATACAGCGACCCTCTTTATTTTTCAAATGTTTTCAAGGCAAAGCTGGGAATTTCACCAAAGGAATATATCTCCCAAATTAACAAAGAAGCTAATATATAGAAGCTTAAAAACTAAACTTCCCAAAATCTTATAAAATCAGGAAAATCAGTAAAAACAAACGGGTAAGAAATGATTTTTTCACTTCTTCCCCGTTTGTTTTTTTGTTAATTATCTTATTTCAGGTTTTTCTTAAATACAAGTTTTTAAAACCTTTAATTCCTTTTATTAAAGAGGTTGGTTGTTTGGCGTCTAAAATGTTATTCATTTTTAAAAGGTTGCTACTTCTTCTTCGGGCAGAGAGGTGTGGGCAATATCCTTAATATAAAGTACAGGCCCCTGTCTGCCGTACAGTTTATTGTATTCAACCTTTAAATCGGCGGTTAACATTACCCAGTTGCGGCTCTCAAACTGCGATACGGTTTTTTCATCACCCAATGCCAAAAATCCTGCAAATGTAATATCGTCAACACAACAGGTCATAATGTGTCTGCCCACAACAAGCTGAGTAGAGGTTAACTCCTTGTTTTTTGCAATAACACATTTGAATTTTACCGTTTTTCCGTCGTAAAAGCTGAGATTTTCTGAAATATCGCGGTAAAAATAGGCGTAATCCTTGTCCTGAACGGTTACAATCTCAGCGTCACGGTCAAATGGCAGGGGGTCTTCGATGTCGTCATAATCTACATCACCGTTTGGGTATTCGTAGGCAATGTCGGCACGAGTGTTAATTCCGCGAACGATTTTGTGAAGCTCCATTTTGTCGATTTTTGTGTTAAAACGGTTAAAAACAACCAGCTCACAGTTTTGAAGCTTGTCTACAACCAAATTTCTCATATTGTTGTTGTAGCCTATGATTGTGTTCGCATCGGCAAACATAAACTCCTGCGCTATAACCCATTTTTCGGGCAGAGCATTTATAAGGGAGCCTAAGCTCCACATACCGTTATATTCCACCAACACTCGCTTTGCCGAGTGCTTTTTAAGCAGTGATTTTAAAAGCTGAGGTGATAAATCCTCCTCATTTTCAACCGTCTCAATAAAAACCTTGTCGGCAGAGAATTTTTTAGGATTATATTCCTCTAAACCTTCCTCGCAAAGTAAAATAAGGGTCTTTTCGCCATTATTAAAACGGGCATCCTCCATTGTTTCCTGAATAAATTTGGTTTTTCCCGCCTCTAAAAATCCCGTAAAAAGATAAACAGGTATCTGCATAGCTTAGTCCTCCAAGGAAAATAGATTGTCTAAAGCCTTCTCATTAAGGTCGGCTCCAATTACGCAAACGCGACCAATAACCGATGCCGAGCCGTCCCTAATATCTGACTGACCGGGTACATAGTCAAAATAAATCCAACCGTCCTCGCCCTTAACATAACCCTTGGCACGAAGCACCGAGCCGTATTCTCCCTCATCCATAGCCGTTAAAATGGCTTCGATTTGTTTTGCAGTAAAGGTTAAAGAGGTTTCTTTGCCCCAACTGGTGAATACCTCATCGGCGTGGTGGTCGTGGCAACCACAGGTGCACTCCTCACCGTGATGATGGTGGTGCTCGTGATGATGCTCACCTTCGTGGTGGTGGTCGTGGCAACCGCAGGTACACTCCTCATCGTGGTGATGGTGGTGCTCGTGATGATGTTCGCCCTCGTGGTGGTGGTCGTGGCAACCGCAGGTACACTCCTCATCGTGGTGATGGTGGTGCTCGTGATGATGTTCGCCCTCGTGGTGGTGGTCGTGGCAACCGCAGGTACATTCCTCGCCGTGATGATGGTGATGATGCTCATGCTCAAGCTGGGCTTTTAACGCATCAATGCTTTCGCTTTGCTCCATAGCCTTTAAAATATCGGCACCGTTTAAACTGTCAATGGGGGTGGTTATAAGGGTTGCCTTTTGGTTTTTAGCGCGTATAAGCTCTGTAGCGGCGGTGATTTTTTCGTCGTCTGCAAGGTCGGTGCGGCTAAGAACAATGCAGTCGGCGTGCTCTATTTGATTACCGAAAAATTCGCCGAAATTTTTCATATACATCTTGCATTTCACGGCATCAACCACGGCGGTGGCGCTATTTAAAACAACATCATCGCTCAGCACTCCGCTAACGGCAGAAATAACATCACTAAGCTTTCCAACACCCGATGGCTCAATCAAAATTCGGTCGGGATTAAAACGGGTAAGAACCTCCTTTAAGGATGCATCAAAATCTCCCACAAGGCTACAACAAATACAGCCCGAGTTCATTTCTCTGATTTCTATTCCCGCTTCCTTTAAAAATCCGCCGTCAATGCCTATTTCACCAAATTCGTTTTCAATAAGCACAAGATTTTCATTCCCATATGCTTCCTTTATAAGTTTTTTAATAAGGGTGGTTTTGCCCGCACCCAAAAAGCCTGAAAATATATCAATTTTAGTCATTCTAAATCCTCTTTTCAAAATTAGTTAATATAATTATACTAGTATTTTTCCTCTTTTTCAAGCGGATGAATAAAATATTTATTTAATTTTCAAAAATCCTTCTTGACAAAGAAAAAATAATATACTATAATCCCGTTGAGGAGTGATAAAAATGGAAAAAATTAAGCCAAACAAAAAACAACTTGAATTTTTAGATTGGGAGTTTGGAATATTCTTTCATTTTGGAATACGAAGCTTTTATCACGGTCATAAGGATTGGGATGGCAGAGAAATGTCACCCGAAAAATTCAATCCCGAAACCTTGGATATTTACAGTTGGATACGCACTGCAAAAATGGCGGGAGCAAAATATACTATCCTAACCACCAAGCATCACGACGGCTTTGCAAATTGGCCCTCAAAATACACCGATTATTCAGTTGCAAATACCCCTTGGCAGAATGGTAAGGGTGATGTTGTTGCTCTGTATGTGGATGCCTGTCACAAATACGGAATGAAGGTGGGAATTTATTATTCCCCTGCGCAGTGGGGCGGTAAAATCAAGTTTGATGATCCGAAGGAATATGACGATTATTTTATCAATCAGATAACCGAGCTTCTTACAAGCTACGGCAAAATAGATTATCTGTGGTTTGACGGCTGCGGCTCGGACGGTCACGAATATGATAAGGATAGAATTATTAAGGAAATCCGTCTCCTACAGCCCGAAATCCTCATTTTTGATATGTGGAACCCTGATACCGTATGGGTACGAAATGAGGATGGTTATGCCGATATGGAGTCGTATGTTGTAGGTCCTCTCGCTCCTAAAAACAGTCTTTCCGCTGATGAGGGTAAATATAAGTTTTTGCCCCGTGAATGTGATATGAGAATGCGTGACACCTGGTTTGACTGTGAAGCCAATGAGGATACCGTAAAATCCTTGGAGGAGCTTATGGGTATTTACGAATACTCGGTGGGCAGAGGCTGTAATCTGCTTTTAAACATAGGCCCCGACAGTCGTGGACTTCTCCCCGAAAAGGATGCCGCCCGTCTGTTGGAATTCGGCAACGAGATAAGAAAACGCTATGGCAATCCCTTACCCTTTGAAGATTTAACTAAAAACGGAAACGACTACACTCTTTCGGTAGCCTTTTCTAATGAACCCTCCAACTCCTCCTTGCTTGGTAGATTTTTGGTTAACGCTTTGGTTATTGAGGAGGATTTAACCGAAGGTGAATCGGTAGAGGAGTTTGAAATTTACGGCGATATTCCCCTTTACAATTACCTTTGCACCCTTTATAGAGGTAAATTTATAGGTCATAAGGCAATATGCCGTTTCCCTGCCATTTCAACCAATAAAATAGTGGTTAGAATTTTAAAATCCAACGGAGAGCCCGTTATTAAAAGCATAAAGGCGTTTTACATAGATAAATAAAAAAATGTTAAATAAAATACTGCAACAGAGGTCCTTTAACTCTGTTGCAGTATTTTATTTTATATTCATTTTATTTTTGGAGCTTCGCCAAAATCCGGCGTAAAAAATTATACCTACAAGCGGAAAAACAGCGCCAATAATCATACCAAGCTTCATTCCCAACTGACTAGCCGAAAGACCTAAATCAGCAGCAAAGGATACCAAAGAAGGAGAAAGTGCAACGGCGTCGGTTACAATTCCCACAAGCTGAGGTGCAACCGAGGCGCCAAGATCACCGCCCGCCGCCATCATAGCGTAGATAAAAACTCCCCCCGCGGGGAAACGGTCGGCAATAACAATAAGGTTTCCGGGCCAAAGCATAGATGTGCAAAAGCCTGTAAATCCGCAAGCAATAAGCCCCAAAACGGGATTGGATGTAAGCGCCGCAGTAAGGTAGCACACAACCGCGCCTATTCCACCAAGGGTTAAAACTCTGCCAATGTTTTTACCGATTTTGGAATAAAGTGTGCGACCAAGTCCCAAAAATACGGCAAACATTGCAACGCCGAAAATATCGCCCCAAACCTTGGGGATGGAGAGCGCCTGCTCTAAATATCCCGAGCTCCACTGAGCCATAGTACATTCTGCCGCACCGCCAAAAAATATTGCTAGTACCGAAGCCCAAAGAGCTTTGTTTTTAAACAGTCCGCCTACCTTTTGGGTAGAGTCTTCGTTTTTAAATTCAGGTATTTCGCTTTTAAAAAACAAAAAGGCAGAAAAAGCGGGAAGAATACAAAACACAAGAGCCAGAATATACCAGGATTTTTGCCCGAAAAAATATAGAAAAAGGGTGCTGAAAATTATTATACCTACAACTCCCCAAGCGTAAAAGGAGTGTAGCTTGCTCATTTCTCGGTCGGGATCTTTAGCAGGTATGGCGGCAATAATTGGACTGCACAAAACCTCACCAAGACCTGCAGCCGCCGAAAAAATAACGGTACCAATGCTAAGCCCCAAATAAACCGCATTCGGGAAAATAAAGGGTGCCAATGCAAAAACAACAAGTCCTATAATGGTTATAATGGGCATTGCCTTTACAACCTTGGGAATGTTGAATTTGTGAGAAATGAAGGAGAAAATTAGGTCAATGGAAAGTTGAGTTACAAAATTTATAAGCACCAAAAGTCCTAAAAGTGTGTATGAAATCCCGTAAAGATTATTGAATATTAAAAATAAAACGGGAGAGATATTACACACAACCGCCATTGCAATACTGGATGAATAACAGGCAAGTTTAAGTTTTTTTATGTTTGAATTAGTCATAATTTCACCATTCTTTTTATATTAAAAACAATAGTCAAAGCCGTTGTGCTCTAGCAAGCCTCAAAATGTGATTTTTATTTTTACTTATCACACCTTAAAACTTCCTCGGCTGCCATAAGTATGCCTGCGCGGGCGGTATGGAAGTTTAGTCCGCCCTGCATCCAAACGGCAAAGGGCTCTCTAAGGGGGGCGTCTGCCGAAAGTTCAATTGAGGAGCCTAAGGTAAATGCACCCGCCGCCATAATTACCTGATCGTCATAGCCGGGCATATCCCAAGGCTCGGGGGTGAGGTGGGAGTCAACGGGGGCGCCGCTTTGCAGTCCCTTACAGAAGGCTATAAGTCGGTCACTTCGCTCCAGCAATATCGCCTGAATAATATCGGCTCGTTTTTCATCTAATGCGGGGGTTACGCCAAATCCCATTTCGGTAAAAAGGGCAGATGCGTAAACCGCCGATTTAAGCGCCTCGCCCGTAATATGGGGAGCGTTGAATATACCCATATAAAGCTCGCGGTTATGACCGAGAGATGCGCCTACCTCTCTGCCTACCCCCGGTGCAGTCATACGGAATGTGCATTTTTCCACCAAATCGGCTCTGCCCGCAATATATCCGCCACAGGGGGCAATTCCGCCACCCGGATTTTTAATAAGCGAACCTGCCATCAGGTCGGCACCCACTTCGGTGGGTTCAGTTTTTTCTACAAATTCACCGTAGCAGTTATCCACCATAATTATGGCATTACTTCCCGCATTTCGCACAGTTTTGCAGATTTTTTCTATGTCGGCTACCGAAAGGCTTGGACGAAGTGAATATCCACGGGAGCGCTGAATGTAAACAACCTGAGGTTGTTCCCTTTTTACCGCTTTTTCAATAGCGATAAGGTCGGGCATACCGTCGGTGCCCAACGCAACCTCGCTGTACTCTACACCAAAATCAGCAAGAGAGCCATCCACCTTTTGGTCACAGCCAAGCACTCCAATAAGAGTATCATAAGGTCTGCTTGTAACACACAGCATTTTATCACCGGGGCGAAGTATACCAAAAAGGGCAACAGTTAAGGTGTGTGTACCACTTGCAAATGTGTGACGGATTATGGCATCCTCGGCTCCGAAAATTTCGGCAAGGATTTTATCTAAATCGTCTCTGCCCTTGTCGCCGTAGCCGTAGCCTGTGGTGGGGGCAAAGTTACTTTCGCTTACCCTGTTATTTATGAAAGCGCGAAGCACCTTTAACTGATTATACTGAGTAACGCTTTCAATATTTTTAAAGGCTTTTTCGCAAGAAATAAGAGCCTTTCCATCTAATTTTGAAAGTTCTTCAGATATACTAAAAAATTCTAACATTGTTAATTTTCCTCTGTTTCATATATTGCTATTTTATAGGCTTTTGAAAAGCCGTTTTTTATGTAGAAGGTGACCACATCTTCTTCTGTCGCAACGAAAATTTTTCGCCAACCAAGTGCCCCTCGCATTTGATTTAACAGCTTACTTCCCAAACCACAATTCTGTGACCTTTTTTGCACCACAACTCCGCTTATTACGGCGGTGCTTTCTGTTATGTGTGATGCCACGCAAACGGCATCATCCAAGGTTATGGCGGCGGCAATTCCTTTGCGGATTTTATGAGAAAGGTCGGCATAAAAGCCTTCAAAATCGGTAGGTCTTATACTTTGGTTTTTTTCGCCGTAAAGAAGGCAGTAAACCTCTTTAATATTGGGATATGGCGGAAGCTCTTCCTTACCTTTACCCTTAAACTCAAGCACCTGATATTCCTTAAATTTAAAGCCCAACCGTGTTAAGATTTCGGGTGTCGCCCCAATGGACGAAAAACCAATAACCAAAATAAAATCTTTAATTTCTTTAAAATCGGCATTCGGGGTTGCAACCATTAAAAGGTTGGTTTCCATTTTTTGTATAATGGCGGTGATTTCCCCCTGTTCATTTTGTTGGTACCAACTGTTTAAAAAGGAAAATCCACACCCGTAAGCCGAAAGATTTGCCCTGATTTTTGTCACCGAAAAGCCATCCGTAAAATTTACGGACGGCAATTGATTTGTTTCTATTAATTTTATCATAATCAGCTTAAATTTCCACCTGCAAGCTCATTTAAAAGAGCTACAACAAGGTTGTTTTGAGCTATAACATCATTCTTAGAGCCAACTGTGGCGGAGGAATGAATATATCTGCCCGGCAGAGATAAGGTTATGGTGCGGACTCCGCTTTTTGTAAGGTGGATTGCACCCGAGTTATTTCCCCCTGTAACGGCGGTTTTAACCTGTACCGGAATGTTGTTTTTCTGTGCTGTTTGAAGTGTGAACTCATAAAGGGCGTGGTCGTAAAGTGTGGCTGAATCCATAAAGGAAACGGCGACTCCTTTTTCTACTTCTGCTACCTTGTTACCGCTGTTTTTGTGAATATCGGCGGCAGTGGTGCACTCCAAGGCTATGGCAAAATCGGGAGACACGGTATAGGTGGCGGTTTTAGCGCCTCTAAGCCCCAATTCCTCCCCAACCGTAAAGGTTGCGTAAAAATCATATTCGGCTGGTTGTTTTAAAAGATTTATTAAAACGGCGCAACCAACCCTGTCGTCAACTGCTTTAGTGCAAAAAACATCATCTGTTAAAGCTTTCCAATGGGTTGCAAAGGTTCCAATATCACCAAGGTAAACATACCTTTCGGCTTCTTCTTTATTTGCGGCACCGATATCAATGTAAAGACTGTCTGCTGATGGCAGATTTTTTCTTTCATCAGGAGACGATTGATGAATTGGCTTTGCGCCTATAACACCCAAAACATTGCCAAATCTAACCCTTTTGCAGAATAAGGACTCTGCCTTTATACCGCCAACAGTTTGGAATTTTAAAAAGCCTTCAGATGTTATTGATGTTACAATAACGCCAACCTCGTCCATATGGGCATCCAGCATAACCTTGAATTTTGGGGACTTTTTACCCTTTTTAAAGGCTATGATATTTCCCATAGCATCAATTTTTGCATCACAAAAATCTTTAATTTCACTCATTATAAAATCTCTGACGGGGGCTTCATTTCCCGAGGGGCCATCTAATTCGCAGAGAGTTTTTAAAAGGTCAAAAAGGCTATTCATTTTACATTTCCCCCTTTACAAAAGCGGTTAAAAGTTGAACTACCGCTTCAACATCCTTTATATCCACAACCTCGCAGGGGGTGTGCATATTTCTAAGGGGAATGGAAACAAGCCCTGTTGGAACACCTGATTGATTAAGGGAAATAACATCTGCATCGGTTGATGTTGTCCCCCCCATAACCTCTAAGGTGTAGGGGATTTCATTTTCTTTTGCCAAGGCTTCAAGCTTTTTATAAATATCACGGCTTAGAATGGGTGAAACACCAATCATTGCACCGCTTCCAAGCTTTGCCGTTTTAGAGGGCGGAACATCAGGACAATCACCAAAGCTAACATCTACCGAAATGCATTTTGAAATGTTTTTATCGTATGCGGCAACTCTGGCGCCGCGAAGACCAAGCTCCTCACCTGTGGGGAAAAGCAAAATAACCTTAAATGGCAATTCAAGACTAGCAATCTGCTCACCCGCCGCAATAACCGCCGCCATACCTGCGCGGTTATCAAGGGCTTTTGAGGTTATTCTGTCGCCCAAAAGTTCTTCTGGCTCGGCATCAAAAACAACAAAGTCACCCTTTGATACAATTTCGCAAATATCTTTTCTGCCTGTATCAATTTGAATGTTATCAAAGTTTGCAACCTCACCGCTTCCAAGATGGGGCGGAAGGCTTGTGAATACACCGCTTATAACCTCTTTGCCGTAAATTTTAACGGTTGTTGAAGGTAAAAACCTAGTATCTATAGAGCCTACATTTGTGACGCTTAAAAATCCATCCTCAAAAATCTCAGTAACAATCATACCAACTTCATCCATATGGGCTTCAAGCATTACTACCTTTTCGCCCTCGCCGATTTCGGCTAAGAGGTAGTTTTCGTTATCTGTAATTTTAGAAAACTCAGATAGGTAGACTTTTGCTACCTCTTTAACATCATTTATATGACCTATTCCCGCGGCGGCGGAAAGCTCGGTTATAAGATTTTTTAAATCCATAAAAATACTTCCTTAGGTTGACAGGTTTAAGTTTAAATACTCCGGCTAGCTAAAGCGCATTTACTAATTCTTTGAATTTGTCGCCTCTTACGGCAAAATTAGGGAAGGCATCAAAGCTTGCACAAGCGGGAGAAAGGGTAACTGTATCACCTGAAACGGCATTTTTGTGGGCGATTTCTACCGCTTCGGTTAAATCGTTAGCCCTTATAATGCTTGGGTTGTAGCCCATATATTTGGCATCCTTTTTAACGGCGGCTTCGATTTTATCGGCAGTGGGGCCCGTTAAAATCAGAAGCTTCACCTTTTCAATAATATAGGGCACCATAGGTTCAAAGGGAATGTGCTTATCGTATCCGCCTGCAAGTAAAATTACATTTTTTTCAAAGGATTTAAGTCCTGCGATTGTTCTTGTAGGACTGGATGCAATAGAGTCATTATAATATCTAACGCCGTTAAGCTCCCTTACAAATTCAATTCGATGCTCAACGCCCATAAATTCTTTAGCAACGGTGCGTATTTCTTCGGCACCCACATAACCCCAAACTGCGGCAATTGCCGAAAGGTAGTTTGCCACATTATGCTCACCCATAAGGGCAATATCCTTTTTATTCATAATGGGGGCATTTATTCCGCGATAGCTCATAAAAATATTGCCCTCACCGTCAATCCAGGCACCGTTTTTAATTCGCTCGTTCATACTGGAATATAAAAGCTGACCTCTTACATCCTTGGAAAAGCCCTTTGTAATTTCATCATCCAAATTAAGCACGGTACGGGAGAATGCGTTTTGATGGAGCATAATATTCCGCTTTGCGCCAATGTATTCATCCATATCCTTATGAACATCCAGATGATTGGGTGCAACATTGGTAATAACCGCAACATCAGGACTTTTTCTCATAGAAATAAGCTGGAAGGAGGAAAGCTCTACCACTACAAAATCCTCGGGAGAGATATTATCAAGCTCGGGCAAAAGAGGTCTGCCTATGTTTCCGCCAACATGCACTTTTTTACCTGCTTCTTCAAGCATTTTTGCAATTAGCGTGGTGGTAGTGGTTTTTCCGTCAGAGCCTGTTACGGCAAAAATAGTTGCAGGGCAAAGGTCGAAAAAGACCTCCATTTCAGAGGTAACGGCAATGCCATTGCGACGCGCCTCCTCAAGCTCGGGAAGATTAAAATTCATACCGGGAGTACGGAAAATAACATCCACCTCAAGATTTTTAAGGTAGTCCTCACCAAGGCGGAGCTCTGCACCTGCTTTTTCCAAACGGTCGGCAAGCTCACCCACCGTGACACGGTCACGACGGTCGCAGGCAAAAACCCTTGCACCCATATCTAAAAACTTTAAAACTAAGGGAGTGTTGCTTATGCCAATTCCGCAAAGAGCAATGCGTTTATCGGCGATACTGTTAAAAAATTGCTTACAATCCATAAAAAAACCTCCAATATGTTATTTCATTTCAATTAAATTTCCGTTTTGGTTAAGTCCTGAGGTTAGGTGTAACTGATTATTTTTATCAATAAACACCCCTTCGGTGCCCTCGAACTCCTCTAAAAGCTCCATACCCTTTTCTATTCCAAGCAAAAAGCAAAGGGTGGAAAGGGCGTCGGCTGTGGTGGCAGAGGGTGATATTATTGTTACCGAATAAAGGTTATTTTGGGCAGGTTTTCCCGTTTTTGTATTTAAAAGATGATGGTATATTTTACCATCCTTTTCAAAATACCGCTGATAAATTCCGCTTGTTACAACCGACATATCAGAGCAGGATACCAAGGCGGAATTTCCCTCGCCAAAGGGTTTTTGAATACCAATATAAAAGTTCTCTCCCCCATTTTCACCAATAGCCGTAACATTGCCGCCAAGGTTTATGATAGCTGATTTTACGCCGTTTTCTACTAGAAAATCGCTAACTTTATTAGCTATATACCCTTTTGCAATGGCTCCAAAATCAAGCTCGGCATCATTTTTAAGGGTGATAGCATTATTTCTTATTACAAGATTTCGGTAATGCACCTTTTCAAGAGCGTTATTAATCTCAGCATCAGTTGGGATTTTTTCATTTTTAAAATCCCATAAATCACTGAGTGGCTTTACCGTAATGTCAAAAGCTCCGTCACTTTTATCGCAGTAGTAAAGGGCTGACACAATAATATTCAAAAGGTCGTCGGAGGGGGTAGGTGCAGATTTTTCTTTATTCAGTCTGCCAACCTCGGAATTTTCGTCCTTGCAGTTTAATTTGTTTGCAAGGGAGTTGCAAAGGTCTACCGCCCCATCTAAGGCTTCCTCATTTCCGTCGTAAAGGGTTATGGTACATACCGTGTCTGCCGCAAAGAAGGTGCGTGAAAGTTTTTTTGAGAAACAACCTTTAAGGGATAGAGTTGAACCCATTATTACCGCCAAAATCAAAACGAAAATAGATGTATAAACTATTGATTTTCTTCTATTCATCCAGCTTTAGCACCGCCATAAATGCCTCCTGTGGCACCTCTACCGAGCCTAACTGACGCATACGCTTTTTACCCTCTTTTTGCTTTTCAAGGAGCTTTTTCTTTCGGGTAATGTCACCGCCGTAGCACTTTGCAAGAACATCCTTACGCATTGCCTTAACCGTTTCTCTGGCGATTATTTTACCGCCAACGGCAACCTGAACAGGAACCTCAAAAAGCTGACGGGGAATGAATTCCTTTAACTTTTCGGCAATTCTTCTTGCCCTTGCGTAGGCGTTATCGGAGTGAACTATAAAGGATAGAGCGTCTACCACATCACCCGCAAGCATAACATCCAGTTTAACGAGCTTTGAGGTTTGGTAACCCTTCATTTCATAGTCGTAGCTTGCGTAACCGCGGGTGCGGGATTTTAGGGCATCAAAAAAGTCGTAAACAATTTCACCAATGGGCATAACATAGTGTAAATCCACGCGGTCTCCCATATATTGAGTATCTTTGTATTCGCCTCTGCGCTCCTGACAAAGTCCCATAATATCGCCAATATAGTCTCTTGGGGAGAAAATATGAACATCAGCAACCGGCTCCATAGCTGTGGAAATGGTGGCGGGGTCGGGGTAGTTTGTGGGATTATCCACACTAACTGTTTCACCGTTTGTAAGCTCAAACTTATAAACAACGCTGGGGGCGGTAGTAACAAGGTCAAGATTATACTCTCTTTCCAAGCGCTCTTGGATTATTTCCATATGAAGTAACCCTAAAAATCCGCAACGGAAACCAAAGCCCAAAGCCTGAGAGGTTTCAGCCTCAAAAAGCAGAGATGCGTCATTAAGCTGAAGCTTTTCCAAAGCCTCTCTGAGGTCGGTATAATGGGCTCCGTCGGCGGGGTAAATACCGCAGAAAACAACGGGGTTTACCTTGCGGTAGCCCTCAAGAGGTGTATCTGCAGGATTTTCGCTAAGTGTTATGGTATCACCAACTCTGGCGTCACCAACCGTTTTAATGGAGGCGGCTAAATAACCAACCTCGCCCGCCTTTAAAACATCGCAGGGCACCATAGCGGTTGCCATTTTTCTGCCTACCTCAACGGTGTTGAACTCGGCACCGCTTGCCATCATTTTTATTATTTGACCGGGACGAATTTCGCCCGAAACCACTCTGAAATAAACAATAACACCCTTGTATGGGTCATAGTAAGAGTCGAAAATAAGCGCCTTTAAGGGTTCGGTGGAGTCACCCGTGGGTGCGGGGATTTCGGTAATGAGCTTTTCTAAAATTTCGTCTACATTTTCACCCGTTTTTGCCGAAACGCGGGGAGCCTCGTCGGCGGGAATACCGATAATGTCCTCAATTTCGGCTATAACGCGTTCGGGGTCGGCGCTGGGTAGGTCGATTTTATTAATAACGGGCAAAAGCTCCAGATTGTGGTCAACAGCAAGGTAGGTGTTGGCTAAAGTCTGAGCCTCAATACCCTGAGATGCGTCAACAACCAAAACTGCGCCCTCGCAAGCGGCAAGAGAACGGGAAACCTCATAGTTAAAGTCAACATGACCGGGAGTATCAATAAGATTAAACTCATACTCCTCCCCGTTTTTTGCCTTGTAATAAAGGGTAACGGCGTGAGCCTTAATGGTAATACCGCGCTCGCGCTCTAAATCCATACTGTCTAAAAGCTGGTCCTCCATTTCCCTTTGAGTAACCGACTCGGTAAGCTCTAAAAGACGGTCAGCAAGGGTGGATTTTCCGTGGTCAATATGTGCAATAATACAAAAATTTCTAATGTGATCCTGTGGGATAGCCAAACTGCATTTCTCCTATTTTAAATATATTCGATTAATTATAGCACAAATCAAAAATTTTAGCAAGGTTTGAAAGGGATATTTTTTAGGTTATGAGGAGAAAAATAAACAATAAATGGATTCGCTTATTAAAGTAAACCCCACCCTCTGTGCTTTCTTTAATAAACACTCAAAGGGTGGGGTTAATTAATGTTCGATTACTCGCGCAATTCCATCGCTGGATACATTAACTGAGAAATTATTGCGCTTTTGAAAATTTCCATATTTATCATACAATGAATATGTTCCAGTCACCTCATATCCACTTGAAGAAGAACCTGAGATTGAAGCAATAGAATATTTTGTTTGTGACATATCATAATCGTCAATATACAGATAGGTAGCTTTTAGTTGCCTGTATAAAGCTGTAGTCGCAAGACCTTCTGCTTCGCTTTTGGTTATTATGTTTGTGTCGGTTTCATAAGTTTCATTATAGTCATCATCTGATGATTTTGATAAATTTGTACTACAAGCACAAAGACCAAAACATAATATTGTCAATAAAAATATACATAATAATTTTTTCATTGTAACACCTCATCTGAAGAAGGTGTTTTATCCTCTACTGCTTGTTCTGTTGTATTAATTTTGTTGGATTTTAATATAAAAACAAGAGATACAATTGATATAACTGCCAGTATAATATAAGCAAATAATTCAATGTTTAAAGAGAATAATTCATCCTTATATTTGTCCATATCGTCTTTTTCGGATTGCGCCTTATAGTAATAGCTTTGTGCTTTTGATGAATAGCCGTATTCGTTATATTTATCTGCCGCATCAATATATGTATCGTACATAGTCTTGTTTGCATCATACATTGCTTGATAAGCACTTCGTTTGGTTCCTGTTAAATTCAAGATAGCCAAAACTACAAATAAAATTGCAAGGGCTGCCGAAATAATACAGCAAATCTTTTTGTTTTTTAAAATAAATTCTTTCATTTTTTTCATTCCTCCTAAAAAAGTTTAATTATATTATAGACGCTTTCTGTCTAAATGTCAATAGAAAGTTTCTGTCTAACATATAATATTTTAGGGTGAGATTATGAAACTTTCTTTTGGCGAGAAAATCCGCAATTTGCGAGAAGATGCAGATTTAAACCAAACTCAGCTTGGCGAGGCGCTTAATATGACTCAACGCAAAATATCATATATCGAATGTGGAAAATATGAGCCGTCTATAGAGGATATTGCGGCAATATGTAATTTTTTTAAGGTTTCTGCCGATTATTTAATAGGAATTAAAAGGGGATATAATTATCCTGAAAGGTAAAATGTGAAATTTTATGTAGAAAAACCGCTTTTCGTTGGAATTGCGGTTGTTTTTGTTTTTGACATAAATATAAAAAACTGTTATAATTAACTCAACAACTTCAAAGGATTGATATTATGAAAACAAAATTATCAGGTCGCTTTTTAGCGGCACTTACGATTTTCAGCCTTATGGGTCAAATAGCCTGGGTGGTTGAAAATATGTATTTTAATGTTTTTATTTATAAAATGTTTGGCGCCTCGGCAGGGGATATTTCTCTTATGGTTGGGGCAAGTGCGGTGGCAGCAACACTAACCACCGTTTTTATGGGAGCCTTGTCAGATAAAATCGGCAAACGAAAGCTTTTTATCTGCGGCGGATATATTTTGTGGGGAATTTCTATTTTCAGCTTTGTTTTGCTTAGAAGTGATATTATAGGCAAAATGATTCCTGCCACAATCCAAGCGGCAAGCGTGGGAATAAGCCTTACAGTGATTCTGGATTGCGTTATGACCTTTTTTGGTTCCACCGCTAACGATGCCGCCTTTAATGCATGGCTTACAGATAGCACCGATAATACCAATCGCGGAGCGGCTGAGGGCATAAATGCAATGATGCCGCTGGTGGCAATTCTTGCAGTTTTTGGCGGATTTATGGCATTTGACCTTAATAAATCCCAAAGCTGGAGCCTTATTTTTAGCATAATTGGTGCCGCTACGCTTTTTGTTGGAATTTTGGGATTTTTTATAATCAAAGAGCCTGTAATCAAACCTTCAAACAAGGGTTACTTTTCATCAATTTTTTATGGCTTTAAGCCCTCTACCATAAAGTCTAACGGCTCGCTTTATTTCCCCTTGGCATTGTTTGTAATTTTTAATATTTCAATTCAAATTTTTATGCCATACCTTATACTTTATTATGAGGTATCTTTGGGGATGACCGATTATGTGCTTATTATGGCGCCTGCAATAATCATAGCGTCGGTGGTGACAGCGTTCTGGGGCAGAGTTTATGATAAAAAAGGCTTTAAGACATCTGTTATCATTGCTCTTTTGTGGCTTGTGGCGGGCTACATAATTTTAGGATTTTTCACCTCTACCTTGCCCGTATTTGTAGGCTCACTTTTAATGATGTGCGGCTACCTTTCGGGTATGGCTGTTTTCGGTGCAGTTATAAGGGATAATACTCCGTTAGGTAAGGCGGGTAGTCTGCAGGGAGTAAGAATTTTTGCTCAGGTTTTAATTCCCGGAGTAGTGGGACCTTTTATAGGTAAAACGGTGCTTCAAAATGCAAAAACGGTACAGAATAATGATGGCACATTTTCCTTTGTGCCTAATCAAAATATATTCTTTGCCGCACTTATTGCCGCATTGGCAGTGCTTGTTATGGTGCTTATTTTCAGCAAAAAAAAGAAAATTAAAATGGCAAGCCTTTCCACCCCCTTTGAGGAGGATGCCCCCGAAATCCCCTTTGCAGAGCATCCCAGACCACAAATGAAAAGGGATGATTTTCTATGCCTTAACGGTAATTGGAGGCTTAGTCTTACATCCAAAAAACAGACCACAGATTTAGGCGAGATTACAGTGCCCTATCTTCCCGAATCAAGGCTTGGCGGCAAGGATTTAAGTTTTGGCAAAAATGATGTTTTAGTTTATAAAAAAGCCTTTACTCTGCCCCAAAGCTTTGTGGGTAAAAGAATTTTTTTAACTTTGGATGCTGTGGATCAAACCTCTGTTGTGTTTTTAAACGATAAGGTTCTTGGTAAAAATGCCAATGGCTATTTGCCCGCGCAATATGAGGTAACCGACCTTGTGGCTGAGGGCGAAAATGTTATAAAGGTTGTAGTTACGGATAACCTTAATCCCGATTTGCCTTATGGTAAGCAGCGCAAAAAACGGGGTGGTATGTGGTATACACCCGTTACGGGTATATGGCAGTCGGTGTGGCTGGAGGCAAGACCCGAAAATTATATAGAAGCCTTAAAAATGACCCCTTCTCTTGATGAAATTACCTTTGAAATAGAGGGCGGTGAGGCTAAAAAGAATCTTGAAATCACCTCGCCAAACGGAAAAATCAATTGCGAGTTTGAGGGTAAAGCGTTTACCTTAAAAATTGAAAATCCAATTAATTGGACTCCCGAAAATCCCTATCTTTATTACTTCACTATAACATCGGGTGAGGATAAAATAAGCTCTTATTTTGCTTTGCGTACTGTGGAGAGTAAAAAAATAGGTGATACAACCCTTATGACCCTTAACGGTAAGCCCTATTTCTGGAAAGGACTTTTAGATCAAGGCTATTTTAGTGACGGTATTTATACCCCTGCCACCGAAAAAGGCTTTGAAAATGATATATTAAGAATGAAAAGCTTAGGCTTTAATATGCTTCGCAAGCACATTAAAATTGAGCCGGATATTTTCTATTATTATTGTGATTATTACGGTATGGCAGTATTTCAGGATATGGTAAACACAGGAAAATACAGCTTTATTTTAGATACCGTTTTGCCCACAATCGGGCTTAAATCGGTCATTCGTCATAGGGCAAGTAAAGAAAGAAAATACTTTTTTGAAGTGACGGCAGAGCAAACTGTAAGCCACCTTTACAACCATCCTTCGGTGGTGCAGTACACCATATTTAATGAGGGTTGGGGTCAGTATGATGATGAGCGTATTTACAATGAACTCAAGGCGCTTGATTCCACTCGACTTTATGATACCGCCTCGGGTTGGTTCAGACCTAAAAAGAGTGATTTCCAAAGCGAGCATATCTATTTTAAGCCTGTAAAACTAAAATCAAACGGCACGAAGCCTTTGTTTTTATCAGAATTTGGTGGGTATTCCTATAAAGTTTCAGACCACAGCTTTAATTTAGATAAAACCTACGGATACAAAAAATTCTCAAACAGAGAAGATTTTGTATCCGCCGTAAAAAATCTTTATAAAAATGAAATTTTGCCCGCCCTAAATGAAGGACTGTGCGCTACCGTTTTGACTCAGCTAAGCGATGTAGAGGACGAAACCAACGGAATTTTAACCTACGACCGCAGGGTACAAAAGGTAGAGTCCGATGAAATTAAACCCATTTTTGATGAGATTTTTAATATCTTCAATCAAAAATACAATCCGTAGGGGGGTAAGCAATGGCGTTAAAACTAACAGAATATACCGTATTTGCTGATGCCGAAAAAGAACTGAGATTTCTATTTTTTGCCGACCTTCACAATCACCCAAATGAGCCTCTTTTAAAGGTTATTAAAGATACAAAGGCAGATGCGGTTTTGGTTGGCGGCGATTTTATACACAACAATTTTATCTATGAGAGAGGTTTTGAATTTTTAACCCAATCAGCAGATAAGCTACCCACCTTTTGTTGCCTTGGTAATCACGAATGGGGGTATCTGGGGGGTCTTAGAAGTGATATTATTAAAACGGGCGTAACCCTTTTGGATAACGAATTTGTGAGCTTTAAGGGTATAAATATAGGTGGACTTACCTCAGCCTATTTTCGTATGGCAGAGGGCATGGTTCCCAATACCAATTTTTTGGTTGATTTCAGTCAACAAAAAGGCTATAAGCTCTTGCTTTGCCACCATCCCGAATATTATCCAAAATACATTAAGGATTTACCCATAGATTTAATTTTATCAGGTCACGCCCACGGCGGTCAGTGGCGGCTTTTCGGCAGAGGGGCTTATGCGCCGGGGCAGGGATTTTTCCCAAAATATACGGGTGGTATGTACAATAACCGTCTGATAGTTTCAAGAGGAATAGGGAATGTTTATTTGGTGCCTAAAATTAACAACCCTCCCGAAGTTCTTTTGATTAACATTAAACCCAATCATTAGAATAACCGTTTATGGCGCCGTTTTAAATTATTTTTGTTAAATAAGTAATAACCTCTATATGCTCGGTATGGGGGAACATATCAACCGGTTGGATTTTTTTAACCTTATATCCCTTGCGGGTTAAAAAGGACACATCTCGGCTTTGGGTCTCAGGATTGCAGGAAATATAGACTATTTTTTCGGGGGACAATTTAACAAGGCAACGCAAAAATTCAAGGGACGCGCCTGCTCTTGGCGGGTCCATAATCACCACATCAAATTTTTCGCCCATAGCGGCGGCTTCTACCATAAAATCTCCTGCATCGGCTTCATAAAACTCAATATTTTTAACGCAATTTATTTCGGCATTAGTTAGGGCATCCTTTACCGAATCGGGGTTAAGCTCTACTCCCGCCACCGATTTTGCCATTTTAGAAGCGATTATGCCAATTGTACCCGTACCGCAGTAGGCATCAAGCAACCTTTCCTTGCCCGAAAGCTCGGCAAATTCAAGCGCCTTACCGTAAAGCACCTCGGTTTGGGTGGGATTTATTTGGTAAAAGGCCTTTGGAGATATTTTGAATTTGTATCCGCACAAAATATCTTCAATATATCCGTCACCATACAAAACAGAGGTTTCATCGCCTAGCATAAGTCCATTATATTTGGTATTTATATTTTGTACAACAGTGGTTATTTCGGGGTGACGGCTAAGCAGAGCGTTAATAAATTTTGATGCCGGTTTAAACTCCTTTACCGCGGTAACAAGCACCACCATTGTTTGATTTGTTTTACTACTTCTTTTAACCAAAATGTGACGCAAAAAGCCTTTGTTGGTTTGGCTATTAAATGGGCGAAGCTTAAAGCTTTTAAGTAATTTTCTTACGGTTAAAATGATTTCATCAGCAATGGGATCTTCAATTAAACAGCTGTCAACGGGTACGATACTTTTTGTGGTTGACTGATAAACACCCGACAGTATTTCTCCACCCTTTTCACAAAATGCCGCCTGAACCTTGTTGCGGTAGTGATAGGGATTTTTCATACCGATTATTTCATCCACATGACAGTATTTACCAAGCAGTTTTATAGCCTTAACCTGCTTAAAGCTAAGTTGACGGTTATAAGGCAGATTTTGAAGCTGACACCCACCACACTTTTTGCGGTAGGGACATTTAAGTTCGGACATTTCACCCCTCCTTTGCAAACGCAAGTCTTTGGTTGTGCATATTATAATCTATATGAGGTTATTTTTCAAGTCATATAAAAATCAAATAGATTATAATTGCATATATTGTCGCAATATGTTATAATAACGAACGGAATAAAGTAAACCTACAACGGTAGGCGGTTAACACTCTCGAAGTTAGAGGGTGTCTGCCCTCTGATTTTATTAGGGGGTGATGCTATGGAACAAGAAACTTTTATCGTAATTCTTATGATACTTGTTATCGGGTACATAATAAGCATAAAAAAATAACCGCCCAACCCTCAGAAAGTTAGCGGTTATTTCGTAAACTTTTAAGGTTAACCGTCTATACGGTTTGCCTTATTTCACTTATATTATAGTACATATTTCCGTACTTGTCAAGCACTCTTATTTTAAGGGTGTTTTTCTTTTATCTTTTTTTAAAACTATTCTGCACATATTGAAAATCCCACATATTTATGGTATAATCTATTTGATAAATAAGAATTTGACATATAAACATAGCTATTATAGGGAGGTTTTCAATGAGGCTATTTCATGTTAGCGAAGAAGCAAATATCGAAGTTTTCTATCCACGAACCCCTGAGCGCAATGATTTAGATAAGAATAT
>SVPL01000029.1 GCA_015065925.1 Oscillospiraceae bacterium | reverse complement strand
GCGGAGAACTCAAAGCTTATAATGAAATGATGAATGAAGCACGTGCTCTTGCAACAAAACGAATGGTTGCAGAAGCGGAACATTTAGGCGCAGACGCAGTCATTAACATCCGCTATGCATCCTCTGCTGTTATGCAGGGCGCCGCGGAGGTAATTGTGTACGGAACAGCCGTTAAGTTTATAAATAAATAATTTCCTTCTTTTGCCGACAGCAGCACAGGCTGCAATTAAGGAATCTAAATAATTAGATTTATAAAGCAAAATTATCCGCCTGAAAAATTTAGACGGATTTAATCCAAGAAATTCGGATGAATCAGAGTAATTTCACCCGAATTTTTATTGTATTTCTTTAATTAGTATGATATAATATGACTAAAATTTCAATTACTATGTATGATTTTGGGAGAAAAATATGGAGTTTTTTGGTTTTACTTTATTTAGCGGTCTTTCCGGTGGCAGACTTTTAGCGGTCGCGGCAGTAATTTTTGTTGTTGGACTTGTTCTTACAATAAAGGGCGGGGACTGGTTTGTTGATTCCGCCTCTTGGTTTGCAGAGGCAACGGGTATTCCTAAATTTGTTGTCGGCGCTACTGTTGTTTCATTTGCAACAACACTACCTGAGCTTCTTGTTTCTGTAAGGGCCGCAATGAACGGTTCGGCACAGCTTGCAATAGGAAATGCCATCGGCTCGGTTACTGCTAACACAACCCTTATTATGGGAGTTTCACTTGTGGCAATGGCAGGTATAATAAGCAGAAAAAGTTTTTCACTTAAAGGCGGTCTTCTTCTTGGGGCTATTGTTGGTCTTACCCTTCTTTCTTTGGGCGGTTTATTGCCTACTTGGTCGGCTTTTGTGCTTTGGGCAATTTTCCTTATATTTATGGTCAGCAACCTTATTGAAGGAAAAAAAGGCGCGGAAAATGATGAAATAGATGTCTACGAAAAAAAGGATATTCCTTCAAAAATTTTATTCTTTATAATTGGTACGGCTTCCATTGTTTTTGGCGCAGAATTTCTTGTTTCTTCAGGCAAGACAATTGCTCTTGGAATTGGTATTAGCGAAACCATCATTGGCTTTACGGTAATCGCTCTTGGCACTTCTCTCCCTGAGCTTGTTACAACCCTTACGGCTATTCGCAAAAAGGAATCGGCTCTTTCGGTTGGTAATATTGTTGGCGCAAATATAATCGATACCACATTAATTCTTCCCCTTTGCGCTGTTATAAACGGTTCAGCCCTTCCTGTTGAAAGAATTAACCTTATTTTTGATTTTCCTATTTGCATTTTAGCCTGTGCAGTTGCAGTTATTCCCACAATTATTATGGGAAGGTTCAAAAAATGGCAAGGCTTTGCCCTTCTTACAATTTACGCTTTATATATGTTGTTCCTTGTACTTAACGAGACAGGCGCAATAATGCTAAAATAGCTTGAATTTCACAAACAAAGGAATAAAAATATACTTGATAAATTGAAATTTGAACGCACAAATTATGGGTTTAATAATCAATTTTCAATTTAATTAATCCTGCATTTGGAAAGGAAAATATTATGCAACTTGTACTTTTAACCGCCATTGGTGTTGGTGGGGCAACCATTATTGGTTCCATAATAGGCTTTATTTTCAAAAAATTCTCACACAAATTTGCCGATATTGTTTTATCCTTTGCGGCGGGTGTTATGCTTGCGGCGGCGGTGCTTGGTCTTATTGTGCCTTCTTTAGAATATGGCGGAAAATGGGGACTTTTAATAACCGTAACAGGTATTTTTTGCGGTGCGATTTGTATTAATCTTATTGATAAGCTAGTCCCGCATATGCACAAGCTTATAGGTACAGAAAGCGAAGCACACCCAAGTGCAAATCTAAATAAGGTGCTTTTATTTGTCACAGCCATTGCCATACACAATCTGCCCGAGGGCATTGCGGCGGGTGTAGGCTTTGGTTCAGATAATCCCGAAGGAGCCCTTCTTATTGCGGGAGGTATTGCCCTACAAAACATCCCCGAGGGAATGGTTATTATTGCCCCAATGCTTGCGGCGGGAATATCCCCTAAAAAAACCTTTATAGCGGCAGCGCTTACGGGTGTTGTTGAGATTATAGGCACATTGCTTGGCTACTTTGCGGTTAGCCTTTCCGCTACAATACTCCCCTTTGCCCTTGCTTTTGCAGGGGGCACAATGCTTTATGTTATAAGCGATGAAATGATTCCCGAAACCCATTCACACGGCTATCAAAGAGGGGCTACCTACTCTCTGCTTGTTGGATTTTGTCTTATATTAGTAAGTGATGTTCTTTTGGGATGATTGTTTTTACAAACCTTAAATTGTGATAATTACAATTGAAATCCTACTTTATTGTGGTAAAATATCTACATACACAAAAATCGTAATAGAAACACTGTTTTCATTTTTGGTTTCTATTACGATTTTTTATTTATTCCTCTACCTAAAGAGGTTCGATTTTTACATCCTCTTTTTATAAATCATATTAATTTTCATTAGTATCGGCTATTTTTTCAAGAAAAATTTTTGCCGCATAAATACCGTGTTCTTTTGCCCGTTTTAGATATTTATAAGCTCTGTTTTCGTCGGCAACGCAACCGCGGCCATAATACAAAAATACACCAAATATAAATTCGCCTTCCATAACACCTTTTTTTGCGGCGATTTCGGCATATCTGAAAGCCTCCTGGAAGTTTTTACATTCAGGCTCTTGGTAAAGCAGAGCTAAATGATAGGCAGAAAAAGAAACGCCTCTGTCTGCCGCTAATTTATGATAATGGATTGCTTTTGAAATATCTTTTTTAGTATATCCATATTCATACATTAAACCAAGCTTATATTGAGCCTCCTTATTTCCCATATCTGCCGCAATTAAGAAATTTTTCTCTGCTTCTTTAAAATCCTTAGGAAAATCTCCTACGGGAGTAAAATACAGTCTTCCAAGCTCGTGATAAACCTCGGCGCTACATCTACCCGAGGATATTGCGTGCTGAAAATAAAATGCCGCCTTGAAGAAATCCGGCTTTGGCGGATTCTCTAAAACTCCG
The DNA here is from genome assembly GCA_015065925.1 of Oscillospiraceae bacterium. Taxonomy (GTDB): domain Bacteria; phylum Bacillota; class Clostridia; order Oscillospirales; family Acutalibacteraceae; genus UMGS1279. The sequence goes on along the minus strand of SVPL01000029.1, from coordinate 29,863 downwards.
TTTCTGTAAAGCATTCCAAGTTGGAACTCGGCTTCAGGCCAAATACCGCTTGCTTTGCGGTATAAATCGGCGGCTTCTTTGTATTTTCCATAGCTTAAATAAAATTTTGCCAATCCAACAATTGCAACATTATCACCCTGCTCTATTGCATTTGAATAATATTCTACTATAGAATCGTAATCAAATTCACAACCGCAACCGCGAGATTTAAGATAAGCCGCTTCACGAGCAGAAAATCCACTAACACTTTTTGCCTTTTCGTGATGCTCTAATGCAATTGCATATGATTGCGCCTGCCTTGGCATAACTCCGTGATAATACATCTCTGCTACCATAGACTCTGCGCTTTCACTATATATGGAATCCTTATTTATTAACTTTTCCAGAATTTTATAGGCATCAACATAACTTCTTTCACAGCCTTCTTCCGAACCTAATAAGCCGTAAAAATAAAATGTTGCCAATTCATACATAGCCTTAAAATCATTTTGCTCACTGGATGCCATTGCTTTTTCAAAATCTTCTGCCAACTGCCGTTTGGAATTGGTATTATATGCATCCTTATACAAATCTTTTTTTATGGGTTTGGTACTCATCCACTCAAATAATAAGGATAAGGGAGATTTATCATAAGGCTCAACCATATTTATAGAATCTTTATCGGGAAGGAATTGCAAATCCTCAGGCATTTCTTCCTTGTCCTTAGGCATAGTAACACCCGACATTAACAAAGGAATAATGTTTTTGCCGTTTTCATACGCAAGAATTAATTCTTCTCTTACCCAATCAATTTTATCATGCCTCATCAACTGCTCAAGACAAGGACGAGTTAAAACAAGTAAAAAATCCTTGCAGGATTTAACGGCATTTTTTAATCTATCGGGAAAGCTGCCTGCGTGCTGTTCATTAGGATTGTAATATACATCGTATCCTAATTTTTCCAAGTCCGAGCATAATCTTGCCGCAAAATTATTACCCTCACCATCATTTTTGTATGAAATAAAAATATCTTTACTCACTATTATCTACCTCAAAAAATCTATTGTATTTTTGCAGATTTTAAGCTTTGACCTTATTTATAATCACTTCAAAAAATCCCTTAGAGCATCTGCATCGCCTTCTGAAAATCCATTCTTTTTTATTATAAAAAAAGAATTTTCACGACTTCTTACGGCAAAGCAATTTTTTGTTTCAAAGGATTTGTAAATCATATTTTTGGGCATTTCACCCGATTTTCCATCGCTTGTTCTAAGCTTTAAAGCTCCATCCTCAAGAGAGTAATTATATTGAATGGAGTTGCCGTTGTCGTCAAGGGATTGCCTATACATATTCCGATTATTTGTTATAAAAACAAAAACCATTGCAATAAGCGCAAGCAAAAAAGGTATTGTTGCGCTTAAATTCACCACATTATAGAAAAAATAATCAACAAGTCTTGCCCCTATGGACAAAATGCATATTATGTAAAGCACAATGTAAAGGGGTGTTTTAAGGTAAATGTGACTATTGATTTCGGTTATATCACTTTTAGAGAGTGTTGTTGTATTTTTAAATTCTATCATAAAAATATCCTCATAATTTAATTTCTGTCGGTTTTTCCTCACCGCAAAATATTTTTAGGGTTTCCATATTATAAATTTCGGTGGGAATGGGGAATTTACCGTAAGCAAACATATAATTGGGGTCTAAAAATGTATTTTTTGCAATATTCCATATATGAAGCTTTGCGTCTGCCCTTTTGAAAAATTCCATTTTACCGCAGTTGGGGGTACCGTGATGGGGGATTTGCAAAATATCGCACTTAAGGTCATCACCATAAAAATCTATTGCCTTTTGGCTTAGTGAGTCAGACATATCTCCCGTCCAAAGAACGGTTTTCCCATTTACCGATTGCCTTATTAAAAGGGAAAAATAGTTTAAATCCTTTGCGTCGTCTGGCGCTTCATCAGCCGTAAGAAGTATTTCAAATTTAACCCCGCCAAACTCAAAGACATCACCTTTGTTTGGAGTTATTATCTCGGTGCCTTCCATACTCTGCAAAATATTTTCTATTTTTTGGGGGTAGTCGGGATTTTCCCAATTATTTTGCGGTACCCAGCTTTCAGGCGGAAATTTTCTTATAATCTTTTCAAAAACGAAGTATTTATCAAGTCCCAAGCCCTTCAGATGCTCCAAAAGATTTATGTGGTCGACATGAGGATGAGTTATAAAGAGCGCCGCCACCCGAATTACCTCACTTTGGCAGACAGATTGAAGCTCCTTTACAAAATCCTCAAAGAGTTTTTTTGAAGGAATATCAGGCTTTAAAAGATTAACACAGCCCATATCTATTAAAACAATTCTGTTATCCTTTAGCCTGATGTAAAAGCTTCTATCACTGACAGATGAAGCGAAAATAGATATATTTGTGTAATTATTTTCCATTAATATTACCCCTTAACAGAGTGTTTTTCCAACAGATGGGCTCTTTCTTCCCAAAGATTTTTTGAAAGGTCAACATAGTAGGTGTGTGGTTTTTCAAAACGCTTAACTTCATCCCATAGGGTGTCAACCTGCTCTTTACAATAGCTTGCAATCTCTAAAACCGAAGGAGAATTATAAACACATTCGCCCTTATCAAAAATGCGTACCACTAAAGGCTTTGCGGTGAAGTTTGTAACGGTTTTGCGCTTCCAAGTATGCTCGGGATCAAAAATCTCATAGGGTTTGGAATCGTCAACAGCCTCATTTTGAAGGGTGATAACATCGGCAATTGCCTTACCGCTTTCATTGTCAAAAAGGCGCCAAACCTTTTTAAAGGAAGGAATGGTAATTTTTGCGGTATTTTCACTTATTTTAATTTTAGGTATAATGTTTCCTTCGGGGGTTTGCACGGCAACCAGCTTATAAACGCCGCCAAAAACCGCCTCAGATGATGCTGTAATAAGTCTTTCACCCACGCCAAAGCTATCTACCGCCGCACCTTGAATAAGCATATCACGAATAAGGTATTCATCAAGAGAGTTTGAAACACAGATTTTGCAATCGGGGAAGCCCGCATCATCCAACATTTTGCGAACCTTTTTGGTAAGGTAGGTAATATCGCCGCTATCAATACGAACACCGAGAGGTCTGAAGCCTTTAGGCACGACCACCTCATTAAAAACCTTTATTGCATTAGGAATACCCGATTTTAAAACATTGTATGTATCTACAAGAAGCATACAGCTATCGGGATATCTTTCAGCATAGGTTTTAAAGGCGGTGTATTCATCCTTATAAAGCTGAACCCAACTGTGCGCCATAGTACCCGAAGGCTTTACCCCAAAGTCCTTTGCCGTTTTAACACAGGAAGTACCAACGCATCCACCGATTATAGCCGAACGAGCGCCTAAAATAGCGGCATCATAGCTATGGGCGCGTCTCGCACCAAATTCTAAAACTGCCCTTCCGCCTGCCGCGCGAACAATTCTGTTTGCCTTTGTAGCAATAAGTGACTGGTGATTTACAGTAAGCAGAACCATTGTTTCCACCAAAAATGCCTGAATTGCGGGACCGCGTACAGTAACAATAGGCTCTCTTGGGAAAATAGGCGTACCCTCAGGGATAGCCCACACATCACAGGTGAATTTAAAGTTTGCAAGATACTCTAAAAATTCCTCGCCAAAAAGACCGAGTCCACGAAGATATTCTACATCTTCTTCGCTAAAATTAAGCTCTTTAAAATACTCAATTAGTTTAGAAAGCCCTGCCATAATGGCAAAACCGCCATCATCAGGAACGCGACGGAAAAACATATCAAAATAGCAAACAACATCCCTTTGGTCGGAATAATAAATTCCGTTTGCCATTGTTAGTTCATAAAGATCCATCAACATTGTAAGATTTTCTTTCATTTTTTCATCCTTTCGACAATATAAAATATGTTAATTGGCTGTCACATAAAAATGCAACAGCCAATAAAAAGCAGTATTATTCAGCTTCTTCGGTAAGCTCCACATCAGTAACAACAACATTTACCCTTGTAACGGCACTGCCCGTCATACCCTGTAGTTTTTCTTTAACGCCTGACTGAATTTTTTCGGCAATGTCACAAACCTTAAATTTGTCACTTACCTTAACAAAAAGCTCAATATCAATTATACCCTGATCAGTAGAAACGGTAACCGCTTTGGTACCGCCCTTTTTACCGAGAATTTTGGGCATAGAAATAGGACCGCGCGTCATAGCAACAACACCCTCGGTTTCAAGAGTTGCCATTTCTGCCATACGGGCAATAACCTCATTATTTATAGCTAAACCTGAATTGCTTGCCATAGTTTTTAATCCTCCTTGAGTTTATGTACACATTTATTATACCACAAATTTCAAAGAGTACAACTATTTTTTATTAACAATTTTAATATTTTCTAAAGAAATTTCGGTTTGAGAGGTTACTGCATCCTGAATTTGCAATATTTGACTGGGTAAAAGCTCCTCAGCCGATACAATAGCGGTCACATTGTCATCGCCAATAATAACAATTGCTTTTTCAAACCCTTTTGCCTTTATAAGGGTTTCTATTGAGGCTTCCTTTTCCATTCGCTCGGCTATAAGTGCCATTTTTTCAGTTGCGTCCGCCTTTGCTTCACTATTAGAGTCGGCGCTTTTTAGCGTATCCTCCAAAAGAGCAAGTGCCTCCTCACGGGCACTTTTTCTTTCTGCCGCCGCCGTTTTAAAGTAGTCTGTGGATGCCGCAGTTGGGGTTGCTGTATCCTGACTTACCGTAGCAACATATTTTGTGTCACCCAAATTTTTGTTAGATGAGGTGCCCGTTACAAATCCGCCCGCCGCGGTGGAATACTGCATATTAAGCCAAACGGCTCCGCCTAAAGCGGCTAAAAGAGCCGCCATAACTATCTGTTTTGTGCCGAAAATCTTTTTCTTTTTCATAGGTTTTCGCTCCTTAAAATTGATTATTAAAGGTTTTATGTTCGCTTCAAAGATTAAAGGACTACCCTGCTTCGGATATGCTGATTTTTCTGCTTGGTATACCAAGCATTGAAGAAATACAGGATGAAATCAGGTCATAGTTCATATTATTAATGCCGGATGCAACTATTGCAACCCCCCTTATTCCCGGCTTTTTTTCGGTAACAATAAGGGCGGTTTGGTCTCCGTCCTTACCCTCAACAATAATATATTCTTGTTCGCTTTTTTGTTCTTTTTTGGTGGTAGTGCCGTTTGTAGCCTTATCCTCAGTTTGGTTTAAATCCAACTTATTTTGGTCGGCGTAGATATATTCTCCCGAATTTTCCAATGTAACTGCAACAACGCAAGAGTCATTACCCGTAATAGCGGTGACAAGCGTCCTTATCTTCCCTTCCAATTCTTGGCAGTATTCATAATCGCTTTGTTTTTTAACGGCTGTATTCGAGACATCTTCCCCACCCGAAAGGTCACCAAAAGCAATAAAAAGTATACCTATTAAAGCCAAAATCATAAAAACGGTTGTTTTCTTGCTGCTTTTTAAAATTTTCTTAAAGGGTATTAACGACTGTTCCATATTATCCACCCTCCGTTAAAATTATTCCTGTTTGATTTTTTATGATTTCTGCCGCCCTTTCAAAATCCTTTGGTTCAAGCTCTACATATGCTTTTGTAATATTTATGTCTGAGTTTTCTGAATTATCCGTAATAATCTGTATTTCCCCAAATTTTATATTGCATTTTTTTAACAGATTTTCAATAACATAAACGGCGGTATCGTTTGAAATGCTTTGTGCGGTATTGGTAACCGTAGTTGAATTTGATGTTTGAAGTTTTTCGGGCAAAGAAAAATCCAAGCCTCCAAGGATAGAAATAATAACCGATATTACAAAAAGTCCCATAGCGTATTTAAATCCGTTCGCCGATTTGCCCCTTGGTAAAACAAGCCACAACGCCGCCAATACAACCGATGTTACAGATAAAATTTTAGCAAAATCCATATTATCCTCCACTAAAGGTCATAGCCAATGCGATTACAAACAAAAGGGCGGTAAAGCAAACGGCAGCAAGAAGCACCGACAAGCAAAAATCCACCGACCTTAAAAGCAATTCTACCTGCTTTATGCCAAACATTTCAGCAACAGCAGAGCTTACCCACATAGAAAACCGCCACAAAATAAGCTCGGTTATAACGGGCAGAGCCAGAATTCCTATAGCAATCACAGCATAAATTCCCACCCCCGACCGCAGAATGTTAAGGCAGCCTCTGGCGGTGGAAATTGTTTCGGCAATGGCAGGCCCCATAATTGGGATTGTACTGCTTAGCATTGCCTTAGAAGCCCTTATACCAAGACCGTCTGCCGCTGATGAAAAGGTGTTTTGAAGGGAAAGAATACCTAAAAATATGGTAGTTGCTATTCCCATAGCCCAGGTGGAGCATTTTTTTATCCATTCCGAAAGCCGTAAAATCCCCAAAACGGGTGAAATTCCACCACATACGGCAAGGCACATAACCGCCCCCGATATTGGTACGAATAGGTATGAAACAAGGTAGGCAATCACCTCACTTGCACCAAGCAAAAGGGTTGAAAATCCGCTTGAAGCCATTGTTTTTCCCAAAGAGAGCATAATTCCCGTATAAACAGGCACAAGACTTAGCATAAAGGTTGAAAGGCTTTGTATTGCCTCTTTAACCGACTCCATAAGGCTATAAATAGGCTGAGTAGCAACAATACTTGCTACAAAACAAACAAATATTGACATATTATTTTGATTTTGCTCCAAAACTCCCTCAAAGGATGCAAAAATAAGCAAAATTCCGATTATAGAAAGGGCGGTTTTAAGAGGTGCCGAAATACCATCGGTTAAAAATGAAAAAACAACCGAAACAATACCTTTACCGTCAAAAGAAAACAAGGTCTCAGGATTTTCGGGGTTAATACCTAAATCTTCTAAAATTTTAGCGGTATCCGCAGGCAAAAAAGAATCTATTTCTCCTGCTCCGCTTTGCTGGAGCTGTCTTTTAAAAAGCTCCTCTTCAAACGCCGCTTCTTCGGCAGAGACGACTAATGTAACCATAAAAAATAAGGCGATAAAAACAACAAAGAACAGTCCTATTTTTTGTATTTTTCTCATCACAAAAGGGAAAGCCCTACCTCCAAAATATTTTCCAAAATGGGCAAAGAAATTATAAGTATGGCTATCTTACCCGCCATTTCCACCTTTGCGGCAAGGGAGCTTTGCCCGAAATCGGAGCAAAGCCCCACCGAAAAATTTGTTATTATGCAAATTCCAAGAGCTTTTAATATGTAGCTTGTAAGCCCCTCGGACACTCCGTAGGAATTTAGCATTTTTATTAGGGTAAAAAGGGGGGTGGCGAGCTGATACACCAGAAAAATTAAAATAATGCCTCCCGCCGTCACCGTAGCAATAAGGGCATATTCGGGGTGATACTGTCGCAAAACAACAATAATCACAAGGGCTACCAAAGCAAAAATTGCAATTTTAATCATAATTAAAGACCAAAAATATCCTTTATGGTTTCAAAAAGCTCAGCAATAACCTGTACCACCATAAAAAGCACAACCACCAACCCCGCAAGGGTGGTTAACATTGCTTGGTCTTCTCTACCCGAGCGTATAAGCAGTTGATTAAGCACCGCTACTATTATGCCTATTGCGGCAATTTTAAAAATAAAATCTATTTCCATATTTAAATCATAATAATAAACATTGCAGCCATTAAAGAAATTGAGAGTCCCAATGACAAACGGCTTTTTGTAATGTATGAATTACTTAAGTTTTCACCAATTTTGGAAAACAAATTTATATAATAATCGCAGTGGTTAATTTGCCCTTCGGTATCGGTTTTTCCAAGCTCTGTAAAAAAGGCGCATATGTAAGCTATCTCTTTGCTTTTTAGACGAATATCGTTGTAGTTTTCAAGTATTTTCGTTAAGCTTTCTCCGTTTTTAATGGATTTTTTAAGAGTTTTAAAAAACGAGTCGTTGAATTTAGGATTGATATCCGAAAGAGCAAAAATCTCATTTCGCTCCCTACCGCAAAAGCGGATTTGCTCCTTAACAAAGACTACAAAATCCTTTAGGTTTAAAAATAAATCTCTGCGTTTTTTAAGGGAGCTTCTATAATCCAACCCAAACAAAAGCGGGGTAAAGGATAAAAGCAAAATTCCAACAATTCTCATATCACAGCAAGCTCCTTTTTTAAAAAATCAAGCTGATTTATATTTTCAATTCTAAAATTAAAGCCCTTATGACACATTACAACCCACTCAATTGCTCCCGTTTTTAACAGTGCTGAAACGGTAGAACGCTTTATCAGGTCTTCCATACTGCCTATATGGGCGGTGGTGATTATCGTAACTCCCGAATTGAAGCATTGGGTTACAGCCGAAACCTCATTCATATCTCCCAATTCATCAAAGGCTATAACATCGGGAAAAAGGGTTCGGAGAGCCATTTCAATACCCTTTGCCTTTTGCACACCTGTTATAATGTCGGCGGTACTTCCCATATCGGTATTGGGGATACCATCGCTCACAGCCGCAATCTCACCGCGACTGTCAACAACCGCCACCTTTTTATAGCCCCCTACCCTTCCGCTTGCGAGCTGTCGGCAAATATCCCGAAGCAAGGTGGTTTTGCCCGTTCCGGGGCCACCGCAAATAAGTATCCCCCCGCCATTATAATGCTTTAAAATTTCGTCGGCAGAGTGGGGTATTTCCTTGGCAATTCTAAGATTTATAGAAGAAATATCCCTTATGGTTTCTATTTTTCCACCACGCTCTACAACCTTTCCGCAAACACCTGCGCGATGCCCGCCCGCAAGGCTTATATACCCTTCGCAAAGCTCGCTGTTATGCGAATAAACCGAATGCTTGCAAAGCTTTAAAAAGCAGTCGTTAAGGTCGGCAGCGGTCACATAGACCGAATCGGCGCGAGGTAACATATATGTACCCCCTCGGCATACAAAAAACTGACTCCCTCCCATTGTGACGGTTAGAGGTCTGCCGGCGCGAAGCCTTATTTCCTGCACCGAAATTTTCAGTTCATCATTAAGTTCAAAAAGCATTTTTTTAAGATTTACGGGAAGATAATCAAGAAGTGAATTAAATCTTTCTATTAAAATTTTCTTGTCCATTTTTTAAGCTCCTTTATATTTCTTTTAGTTAAAAATATGATTGGGAACCCATAATTATGACAAAAAAATAACCGTGATTGAGAAAACCCAATCACGGCATATAAAAACTATTTTAGTTTAAAATCAATCGTCAATATTTTTATTGGTAGCAGCTTCATAAATCGCAATGACCTTTTGGTCGGGAGCCTTTGTGCAAAGAGTAACTATAACTGCAACAATGCTACCAATAATGAATGCGGGAAGAATTTCGTAAATCTTGGTGTCGTAAATAACGGCATCGGAGACGGTGCTTGTGAAAAGAACAAGCCAAGCAATATCGATTATTGCACCTGCTAAAATACCTGCAACTGCACCTGCGTAGTTAAAACGCTTCCAGAATAGAGAGAGAATAACTACAGGGCCAAAGGCGGCACCGAAAAGTCCCCAAGCGTTTTCAACCATATTCATAATAGCTTGAGCGCCCTCACCCTCACTGCTTGCAATAAAGTAAGCAATAACAGCAACAACCAAAACGGTAATTCTACCAATCCACATAACTTCTTTGTCAGAAGCCTGTTTTCTGAATATGGGCTTATAAATATCGCTTGTGAATGAAGAAGATGCAACCAAAAGCTGACTATCAGCGGTAGACATAGCGGCTGCTATAATTGCCGACATTAAAAGTCCTGCAACAAATCCGGGGAACAACATTCTGGCAAGTTCAATAAAAATAAGTTTTTGATTGCCTTCGGGTAAAAGCTTACCGCCCACAAGCACACGACCATAAACTGCGATTAAAATAGCTGCACCCAGACTGAGAACAACCCAAATAATAGCTACAATAGAACTTTTCTTAACCATTGAAGCCTTTTTAATAGACATAAATCTTACAAGAATGTGTGGCATACCAAAGTAACCGAGGCCCCAAGCAAGACCGGTTGCAATCTCTTGCCAGCTTGCAGAGAACAAATTGTCGGTAAAGGTGCAGGTTACGGTGTTTGTGCCGTCTACGTAGGAATAAACTGTATTAAGCGCACTGAAGTCCAAATCCTTAGCAACAATAATAACAATGGGAATGGTGAGAAGTGCAACAAGCATAAGTATACCTTGGAAGAAATCTGTCCAACAAACTGCCTTGAAGCCACCAAGGAAGGTGTAGATAATAAGTATTGCGGCAAAAATAAGCAATGCATAATCTTTAAGACCGGGTAATACTGTTGAAAGAACTGTTGCGCCTGCAACAAAGCTTGAAGCAACATAAATTGTGAAAGCAACAAGGAATATAATTGCGCACACAACCTTAAGTCCCTGTCCTGAGGAAGCAAAACGGTTAGTCAAATATTGGGGAAGTGTGATTGCATCGTCTGCAGATTTAGAAAATCTGCGAAGCCTTTTAGCAACTATAATCCAATTGAGAGCCGTACCAAGAGCAAGTCCAATGCCAATCCAAGCCTGCCCCAAGCCAAAAGCAAGTATACTTCCGGGAAGGCCCATTAAAAGCCAACCACTCATATCGGAAGCCTGAGCGCTCATTGCGGTTACCCAAGGTCCCATTGAACGACCGCCTAAAAAATATTCCTTTTCTCCGCTTTGGTTTTTAGACTTTAAAAAGAAAAACAAGCCTATACCAAGCATAGCAGCAAAATAAAGTATAAATGCTGCAAGTTCCATAATAAACAACTCCTTTATTATATATAGGGAAATTTTGCACTTTACCCTACTAAATTAAAATACTCAAACATTTTAACATATTATTAACAGAAATGCAATAGAGAACGGAGTACAGAATAAAATCCGTACTCCGTTATTAAAAATGCTTTAAAATCTTTTTAAATAAGTAAAATTTCACTATACAATATTCTGTACAAAAAATAATACAAAAAATAAATTTTAGGGTTTTAGTTTGGTTAGGAAGAAACTCATTTGCTTTGTGCCGTTTTCCTTTAGTGAATATTCACCCGAAACCAAACACCAATCGTAAAGAATTGCGCGCTCACAAAAGGCATAATATTTAACAATTTCGTTAACCGATTGATTTGTGGTGATATACCCGTTTTTTTGCCCTGCCATAATAATTTTGCGAAGCAATCTATAGTAAACTCGGTCGTGGTCTAAAAGCTGTTTTTCGCCTTTGGTAAGCAATTGTGTTGCGTAAAGCCGTTTCATAAGCTCTAAATCCACCGTGTTTTCAATCATTTCAAATAGTTTTGAATTTAAAAACAAAAGAAGCTCAATGCTATCTTCCTCAATATTTATTTTTGGGGTTAGCTCCTCATATTTTTCATCAAAAAGATATGCAAGTGAGCCCACCAAAGCGTCTTTACCGTCGAAATAATGATAAAACGAACCTCTGGAGGTGCCCGATTCCCTTATAATTTCATCAACGGTGGTGTAATCGTAACCCTGCTCGTAAAAGAGCTTCCATGCCGCCGATACAATTTTGCTTTTTGTATTGCTTTTTTTAGCCATAAAAACACCCTTTAGGATTTTTGTTTATTTTTTCTGAAATAAAGGGCGGTGAATGTAATTGCAAGTCCCAACACCAAAACAGCAGCAATGGTAATAATAGTTATACGGGTACGGTCCTTGCTTTCTAACTCCTCATCGGGATTTTTGAGTATAGAATAATCGTCTTCCTCGTTAACAGATTGCTCACTTTCGGTTCCATCACCTGACTGAGTATTATCAGACTCATCCTCAGTAATGGTGTTATCCTTAATGGGTTTTTGAACATTAAGGGTTTGGTCATTGGTGGTTTCATCTTCAGAATTTGTGATGGTATCATTATTTGGTGTGGTTGGCTGAGAATTGCCTGAATTATTGCTTACGTTCACCTTGAAGGAACAACCCTTAAATTGAGAGGTTGAATCCTTTTTAAAATTAACCGATTCTGCAATTTCAAACTTAATCTCGCTTTCACCAACAGGAGCATTTTTAAGCACCTCAAAGGTGTAGGTTGCCAAAACACCGTTGGTTTTAATATCTTCCTCGGCGGTGGCGTCCATCCATATGTTCTGATAAGGATTAACCTGCTTATTCTGACTGGACATAAAAATACTTTCGAAAATTTCACCATTTTTAACATCTGTAAGCTTAAACACCTTGCTATCATATGTAAGCTTACCTGTCATTGCGATAATACCCGGATTATCCTTTACAATAAGTTCAACCGTAAAGCCCGTTCCATCACTTGAAAGCTTAGCGGTTGTGGTTAAGCTTCCTGTTGCTGCCGATGCAGGTATTACAAGCATAACAAGCATTGTAATTGCAAGTAATAATGATAATAAAGATTTTTTCATATTAAAACTCCTTTTTAGAAAATAATCACTAGTTTACATAAACGGTGCAAAAAAGTAAAGAATTGCCTGTTTGATTTTTTGCCTTAGCGGTCGTTTTTTCCACTTAACACGCTCTATTTCCATACTTTGCTTTTGAAGTCTCAAAAAATGGCTTTTTATATCCAACACCGTATCGTTACCGCACATCCAAACACCACATTCAAAATGGAAAAAGAAGCTTCTGTAATCCATATTAATGGTGCCGACGGTAGCCACCCTATCATCCGAAACAAAGAATTTTGAATGAATAAATCCGGGTGTATATTCAAAAATTTTAACACCCGCATCAAGCAATTCATCATAACTATACTGAGTTACAAGATGTACATATTTTTTATCGGGAATATGGGGGGTGATAATTCTGACATCCACACCCGACTCAGCCGCCAGAATAAGAGCGCGAGTCATTGCGTTATCCACAATAAGGTATGGGGTGGCAATATAAACATATTTTTGCGCTGTATTAAGCATTTGCATATAAAGTCCCTCGCCGGGATTTTTTTCATTGATAGGCCCATCTGAAAAGGGTTGAACAAATCCTGCGGTTGGACGAACATAATCTGTAATGAATTTTGAATAGCGTTGCTTTTTGCCTACACAAAATCCCCACATATTTAAAAACATTACAACAAAAGATGATACTGCCTTGCCCCTTAGCATTATTGCAGAGTCCATCCAATATCCGTGAAGCGTGATTTCATTTATATATTCATCGGCAATATTCATACCGCCCGTAAACGCCACCTTGCCGTCAATAACAATAATTTTGCGGTGGTTTCGATTGTTTTGAAAAATATTTACCGAAGCCGAAATTTTATTAAAAACCGCAACCTTTATGCCATCTGCCGCAAGTCGCTTTGCAAAGCCTTGATACTGTCTGGTAATGGAACCAAAATCATCAAAAATAACTCGAACATCCACACCGTTTGCTACCTTTTGCTTTAAGATGCTGTGTATCGGCTCCCACATACTATCTTCAGAAAGAATAAAAAATTCAATAAAAATGTATTTTTCTGCCTTCTCAAGCTCCCTGAGTATAACGGGAAGCGCGGCTTCACCGGGCGAAAGATAAGTACATTCCGTATTGTCATAAACAGGAAAGCCCGATGCCTTTGTCAGATATTCCGATTGCCTTGAATGATGTAAATCCTCATAGGAAAGACGGCTTTTAACCTTTGTATCCTGAACCAAAAAAGGTTCTGCACCCTCACTGAACTTTCTCATTCGTTTTTTCACATGGGGGAATATTCTGCCTCCACCCCAAACAAGGTAAGAAAGTCCGCCCACAACGGGGAAAAGCAAAATAAATATTATCCACATAAGCTTATAACTGGGATTACCCCTTTTAGTAACAATTCGGGTTACGGTTATAAGGCTTATAATTTGGAATGTGGTGTAAATCCAAAATTTTCTGCCTGCAAAAACATATGCAATCATAACAAAAACAGCAATCTGCAAAAGAATAAAAAGAGCAGTTATCATAAGTCGTGTGCGCATATTGGCACCGCGCTTATGTTGATGCTTTGCCATAATTAAAAATCATCTCCTTTTTGCAGTAGCCAAAGTATTCATACTTAAATCAACCTTAAACGATTATATTTTATTATACTATAAATGCTTGAAATTTGCAATAATTAAAATTCACTATTTTTAGCCTGTAAAAAATCAGGTGCCAAAAGTCAAAACTATTGAATATTTTAACAAAAATTTAGTATTCACTTATACCAAAAATCCGTCAATATTATACAATTCTTATTTAAAGCTTGTTTTTTCGAAAAAACTCTTGATTTTTATGGGGAATAATGTTATAATGTTCCATATTGGTAATATGAAGTTTTATGCTCATTTTTCGTAAAAATCTTCTCATATTACTTTTAAATGGGCGTAACTACGGTTGCTTCTGTTTGCATTTTAAATCCCATCTGCGCTTATTTCCGTAAACGCCCTGCGTTTACATTGTTTTACTTCAGGATGTAGTAAATACTTAAAAGCGAGGAGAAACTAAAATGAAACAAGACAACTTGCGTCAATCGTTAATTGATGGAACCATCCATGTTGTTGCTCAAAACGGACTTGACAAAACCACAACTAAAGCAATAAGCACGATAACAGGCATTAACGAGGTCTATATCTACCGCCTTTTTGAAAATAAAGAGGAGTTGCTTGTAAAATCGTTTGATAGTTTGGATGAGCGATTATTAGAAAAAGCCTTACTGCATACTGATATTATGTCTTTGAATGAAATGGATTATGAAACAAGATGCAGAATTTACTTTTTCACAATGTGGCGCTTTCTTATTGGAAACAGGGATGAAATTTTTATGTATGTACGCTATTATTATTCGCCCTACTTCATCAAGTATTCTGTTGCAACACACAAAAACAGATTCAAGCCCCTTGTGAAAAAATTTGAAGAATCCTTTAAAGACGAAGCAGATGTGTGGATGATACTCAACCACATATTGAATGTAATGTTGGATTTTGCCATAATGGCTCTTAATGGCGAAATGCCTAATGAGGATAATTATACCGAACATGTATTTCGTGTAGTGTATCAATCCATTAAGCAATATTTTAGAAATGATGAGGAGCGTTAATTAAAAATGAAAAAAGCGGTTAATATAATGAGAACAACAATAATATGGTTGGTGGCTCTTTTCGCCATTTCAATGATGATATTTACCATTGTTTCGGTAACCACCTTTAATAGAAACGACCGTAGCCTTTTTGGTTACAAAATGTACATAGTAAATTCCGATTCTATGGCTGCTACCGATTTTAACGCAGGTTCACTTATTTTTACAAAAGAGGTTGACCCCTCTACCCTTGCTGCAGGTGATATTATTACCTTTATGTCACAGGACCCTGCTAGTTTTGGCGAAACGGTTACCCATAAAATTCGCAGTCGCACTATAGATGCTGAAGGTAATCCCGGCTTTATCACATACGGTACTACCACAGGTGCAAATGATGAAACAATAGTTACATATCCTTATATATTGGGTAAATACCAAAGCCACATTGGTGGACTGGGTACATTCTTTAACTTCTTAAAAACCACACCGGGTTATTTTGTTTGTATTTTCACCCCCTTCGTATTAATTATTCTTTATGAAGGAATAAAATTCTTCAATCTGTTCCGCAGATATAAAAATGAACAAATGGAAGAGGTACAGGCAGAAAAAGATAAAATCGCCGCCGAAAAGGAAGAAAATGCAAGAATGCTTGAGGAATTAAAGGCGCTTAAGGCTCAGCTTGAAGGTGCAAATTCCAACAGCGCTACACCCACAGAAGATGCAAAAACCGACCAAGAGTCTTCTGAGGAAAAGGTTGAAACCACTGCTAATTCAGACGCTGAGTAAAAATATTCAGCCAAAATAAGTTAATACCTTCCCCTCTTTGACTGATGCAAAGTTTTTTGAACGAAAGAGTGTTAATTATGAATATACTTAAAAAAATATGGAATATAGCCTCCACCGTTTTGGTTGTGTTGGTTGTTCTGTGCGCCGTATTTTTAATGGGCTCACGACTGCTGGGATATGAGTGCTACACCGTTATTTCGGGCAGTATGCAACCTGAATATATGGTTGGCGACCTTATATATGTAAAAGAAGTTGATGTTAACACTATTGAGGTTGGTGACGATATAACCTTTATTTTAAATGAAGATTTGGTTGTGGCAACCCATAGGGTAATTCGCATTGATGCTGAAAATCAACACTTCTATACCAAGGGTATTGCCAATGAGATTGCAGATACCGACCCCGTTCATTTTAACAATGTAATAGGTGTTCCGCAGTTTTCTATTCCAAAATTGGGTTATGTTTCTGATTTTGTTCAACATCCCCCCGGATTGTACATAACAATTTCTGTAGGCGCTATACTTATTTTGCTTGTTTTCTTACCTGATTTATTAGGTAAAAAGAAAAAAGAAGATACCGTTGAAGGCGAAGAAAAAGTCGCTGAAAACAACGAAACAAACGAGGAAAACGAAAAATTAAAGGCTGAAATTGAAAGTCTAAAGGCACAAATGGCGGAAAAACAAGGCGAAACCCCATTGGGCGAAAAAGGAGCCGATGTAACTGCACCCGCTACCGAAGAACAAGATACAGCCGACTGATTACGGTTTTACTTTCACATCTACCCGTTAGCTAATAGGAATTCCGGTAGATATGAAATTAAAATAAATACTGGAGAAAGGAGGAAAAATGAAATGAAAATTTCTAAGAAAAAGATTTTGGTTGTTGCTCTTGCAGTTTGTTTAGTAGCTATTATCTCTATGGGTACCTTGGCTTGGTTCCAAGCATCTGATGAGGTAACCAACATCTTCAAGGTTTCTACCGATTCTAACCAACAGCCCGACTTCAAAATTGATATTTTCGAGCACGAGGCTGATGAAGATGGTCAAATCAGTAATGTTGAGGTTGATTCAAACACCTACGAAAATGTTGCCCCCGGCGACCAGCTTTTTAAGGATCCTACTGTTCGCAATGCAGGTCAATATGACCAATGGGTTCGCATTAATGTAACTCTTGAAGATTATGCTGCATGGGAAGCAATCCTTGGCACAGGCTTTGACTTTAGCACCCTTTTAAAGGGCGTTAGCACAGATTGGTCTCTTGACCCTTCTACCATTGGTACTGATACTCTTGTATATTACAAGGACGCTAAGCTCGCTGTAGGTGACGAATCCACCTTATTTGAAGGCGTTTCCATCCCCGGCGAAGAATTTACCGTTGCAAATATGCCTACTCAGTTCAACCTTAAAATTGTTGCTGATGCAATTCAGGCTGATAACACCGGTAATTCTGCACAGTATGCTTTTGCAAACTTCTGGAACTAATCCCTAAGTTTAAAGGCTTACAAAAAACATTTATTAGCGTTAACAAATTTTAAATACGCTAAAATTATAAAAAGGAGTTATTCTAAATGACAAAAACAAAGAGCACCAAGCGCGCATTGCTTGTAAGCGGTTTAGTACTTATTATGTGCGTTACTATGCTTATTGGCTCTACCTTCGCTTGGTTTACCGACTCCGTTACTTCTGCAAACAACAAAATTAAAGCCGGTACTCTTGATGTTCAGCTTTTAATGGATGCTGATGTTGACGGTAATTATGATGATATTAGCAATAATACTGCTCCTATTTTCGGTGCAGGCTCTATTGCTCAGAACAACAATGCCGAAACCCTTTGGGAGCCCGGCAAAACTCAGGTTGCATACCTTGCAATCAAAAACAACGGTAATCTTGCACTCAAATACAAGGTTGCCCTTGATGTTAAAAATGTAAGCAAAGACCTTTATAAGGCTATGGAATATGCAATTGTTCCCGATGCTGATGTAAACAACAAGGTTACAGCTTGGACAACAGGTAATGATGTTGTTGTTGGTAAACAGGATGTATCTGATGAAGTTTCTCTTGGCGTAGGTGCAACACATTACTTTGCTCTCGCTATCCATATGAAGGAAACTGCAGGTAATGAATATCAGGACGGTGAGGTTGATTTTGACTTAACCGTACTTGCAACTCAGGATACCGTTGAAGCAGATAGCTTTGGCACCGACTATGACGCTCTTGCTGCATTCCCCTATGAGGCAAACGGCGTATTGACAGACGGTCAATCTGCTGTTGAGCTTACAATCAAGGATACCAACGGCTACAACATCGGTTCTGCAGTTATTCCTGCCGACGCAGTAGTAGCTGGCAACGAAATCAACATTAACATTGATGATTCTGCTTATGAAGCAAACATCACCGTTGCTACAGGTATGGAAACCAAGGCTTTTGATGTTACGGTTACCGGTCTTAAGGATGGCAACACCACTCCTATAAAGGTTTCTCTCCGCATTTTACCCGGTCTTGATCCCGCAACCGTTAAGCTTTATCACTATGATACCGAAATCCCCTGCACCTATAACCCCACCACAGGTTATGTAACCTTTGAAAGTGCTACCTTCAGCCCCTTCACAATTGTGTATGATGCTGAATCTGAGTATGTAGCTCCCGCAGTTCCCGATGGTGAGCATCCTACTGCTAATGTTACCAATATGACCGTTGCTGAGGCAGAAGCTGAAGTTGGCGCAGTTGTTTGGGGAAGCTATGGCGAGTGGTCTCCCAACCCCAACCTTGAAGCTGAGCTTGACAGCGTGTACAAATTCGAGTGCACCGAAACTGCTCAAGAAGCAGCTGCAGGTCCTTATGCTAACTGGGCATGCGATTTCTACCTTAAGTTAGATCGTGACCTTGGCGAAAATCAAATCTTCCTTGGCGGTAACTACGGTGACTTCGGTTGGGTAGGCTTCCACAACGGAGATGTTACTCTTGCAGCTAATGAAGAAATTCCTCTTCTTGGCAGTGTAGTTGTAAACGATTGGACCTACGCTCAGGTTGCTGAATATGTTGGTAGCTTCTACTGTGGCGCAGGTGATGTTGATGATGCACTTAGCGGCGCAACCCTCACCGTTACCCTTCGTGTAACCGATCCCGAAGGCAACACTTACGATGCAGCAGTTGTTAATCACACATTCTAATTTGATTTTGTACTAATAATCTGTCAAACCCCGCTTGGGGTTTGACAGTAACCAAAGGGCATAAATTTTTAATTTGTGCTTTTTGGTTACTGATTTAGCAAAAAATAAAAACATAATCAAATAAGGAGTTCAAAAGATGAAGAGTTCAATATTAAAATGCTTTCATAGTATTTTAGCGGTAATGCTTTGCATTGCTATGGTTTGCGGCGCTTGCTTTACAACCGTCGGCGCCAAAGAAGTTTATTCAAGCGAACCGGGCGATGTAGACGGTGACGGTAAGGTTAATCTTAATGACCTTATCACCCTTGCCCAATATGTTGCAAAGTGGGATGATATAGAATATAACCCCTTTGCCTTAGATGTTGACGGCAATGGTATCATTGAATTGCAAGATGTTACCTACCTTGCGCAGCTTTTAATGGGCTGGTATGAGGAAGAGAATAAAGTCCCCAACATTAAGGTTGAAAATATGGAAAAATTTGCTGTTAAGTTTACTAACAGTAGCTTTGTTTACCGCGTAGGTAACCAAAATACCGTTGCTCTTGGCAGCTTGTTTGAGGCGGTTGAAGGTCGTAGTATTGATGCCGAAAATATTAATATTACCCTTGACTCCGATATGGATGCTTCAGTTACCTACACTGCGAACACTGACGATTGGACAAAGGGTACCCTTCAGTTTAGCGGCACAGGTATTGTTGATGTTACAATTACCGATAATTATTATTGTAATCCCACCGTTCTCACCCTTGAGCTTGTAGATGCCACTAATGTTACACAGTATAGTGAGCTTAAAAACTATAATACAACATCCGTTTTGCTTAATGATATAACTATGGGTACCAATAGTGCGTTATATCTTAACGGCGGCGCAACTCTGTACGGTAATGGCTTCACCTTTGATTGTACAAATGGTGCCTATACTGCCAGCGGAAGCGTTTCTGAAAACTATGTTATAGGTTTGGTAGACGCTCACCTTGATAATGTTAAGATTATAGGTAAGGTTTATACCGAATATGGTGCACAAGCATCCAATGATTACAATCGCGCATTAGTTGTAAGTAAAGGCAATAGCACAATTACAAATTGCTACCTTTCAAATACAGCCTCTCCTATCCGATTGGTTGAGGGCACTTTGGTAGTTAAAGGCACCACTGTAAAAGGCGGTAACTTTGCTAATATTGATGTTCGTAATGGTCATTTAACCGTTGAGGATGTTACCACCATTAACCAAGCTCTCAGTAACGATAAAGCGGCAGATGATACAACAGTTATAGGTCTTGGCATTGTTGTATTCTATGAAAATGTTGATTCTGCCTTAACCTCTGTTACAATTAACGGAACATTAACTCAGTACAATAACATTTCCTCTAACGACACCTTCACACATGACTATGCCACACAATTTGTTAATCAGATGATGACGGGTGATTATGCAGAATATCGCACTGAAATTGATGGCGTAAAATGGGTTAATACCGGTATTATAGCTCTTTGTGACGGCATTGTTCCCGTTGATAACAGAGCTGATGTTGGCGGATATATAGGTAAATCAGTTAGCTTTATGGCTCAAAATGGATATGTATATTCCGTAAAGCCCACCGAAGCAAGTATTGCAGAAAATGTTGCTGAATATGAAACCTTAGGTCAAGGAATAATTGCTCCCGAATATAGCTTTGATTATACCACTAAAAACTATGTTCAAAAAACTGATGACTCAAACGATTATTGCTATTATGATAGCGGAAAGGTATTAATAGCAATGGATCAGGGTGATACATTTGAGTGGGATCCCTTTATACTCACAACCACCAAATACGGTAATACCCTTGATTATACCGTTTCTATGAATGGTACCAATTATACAAGTGGCTCCAAAATCGCTTTCAATGAGTCGGGAGATTATGTTGTAGAATATAACTATACTGATAATTATAATTACAGAGTTGTTGAAGGTAATGTGGAGGCTTATTCTCAAACCTACACCAAAACCGTTAATATAAGTGTTTCTGTAATTAAGCCCTCCGCACAGCACGCGACCTTTACCTTCGCCGATACAAATACCGCAACCGAAAAGGTTACCGTTGGCGATAAAACCTATATTTCTGCTACAGGCGTTTCTGCAACCGACAAGGAATGGGGCTATATTACGGTAGATGGAACTAATATTTTCTACCCCATTACCGAAGCTCAGATGAAAAAGAACACATTTGGTACAGAAGTTCAGGTATTCTATTATGTATTTAAGGATACAGTTACAATAACCGACTATGCCGATGGCGGCACGGGCGCAGCGCAGACCTATAACTCCTCTACAACAACTATGCCCTCTAACCTGTCTGTAGTTAACGGTATGGAAGCAAAATATACAAGTATAAGCAGCGCTTGTGTAGATGTCAGCAAATTAACCAAGGATGGCCCCAGCGGTGAGGTTTGGGATTTCTCTGCATCTACAACCGTTTCGGGAACAACCACCTATAACGGCTATCTTGCACATAGCTCTCCTTCGGGGCTTTCGATAAAATCAGGTACAAGAGATTATGATGCCATAACCGTTGCACAGTTTAGCTATACCGATGCAACAGGCGCAACATACTACTACTTTGTTGGTTACTTTATGGCTAATCAGGTATCTTCTTCAAGTGGTGGTGACGGTCAATGTGTAACTCCCGATACACTTATCACATTGGCTGACGGTTCTAAGGTTCGTGTTGATTCTCTTAAAGGCGACGAAATGTTGCTTGTATGGAATCTTGAAACCGGTAAATACGAAACAGCACCTATTGTGTTTGTAGATTCCGATGCCGAAATGGAATACGAAATTATCCATCTTTACTTCTCAAACGGCACAGATGTCAAGGTAATTTCCGAGCACGGCTTCTTTGATTTGGATTTAGGCAAATATGTATACATTGATGCTGATAATTATGCCGAGTACATTGGTCATCGCTTCGTATCTGAGGGTGATATGTCCAATAATAATTGGAATATTATCACACTGGATAATGTTGTTATTGAAAAAGAGGTAACAACAGCTTGGTCCCCTGTAACCTTTAAACAGCTTTGTTACTACACCAACGGCGTTCTTTCAATGCCGGGAGGTATTGATGGTCTTTTCAATATCTTTGAGGTTGATACCGAAACTATGACCTATGATGCCGAGCAAATGCAAAAAGATATAGAGACCTATGGTTTATTTACTCTTGAAGACTTTGGCGGATTAATTCCCGAGATTGCTTATGAAGCATTTAACGGTAATTACCTGAAGGTTGCCATTGCAAAGGGTATGCTCACTTGGGAGGATATCGCCTATCTGGCTGAGCGTTATGTACCATTAGTATAATAATCAAATAATTTAATTTGCTTCCCATCCCGTGCGGATGGGCGGCAATCAAAGGGTATAAGCAAGGCTTGTATCTTTTGATTACCGTAAAATAACATATTGGGTTCTCATTACCTATACACTAAAAATAAAGGAGGAAACAAAATTGGGCAGATCCAAACTAAAAATCCTGATTATTGCCATGGTAGCAATAGTTATGACCTTTTTTAGCACCAACACCTTAGCTTATTATCAAACTGTTGGAAAAGCCACCAATGTTGTGACCTCCGGTAACATTAAGTTTAAAATCCACGAAACCACCGACCAAGGAACCGAATTTCCAACCGAAGGCGTTTACATCACCCCCGGTGATATTGTATCCAAAGAGGTAACCATTGAAAGCCTTTGCGAGCACCCCTTTTATCTGCGAGTAAAACTCATCTACGGTATTGATTCTGCCGAGCTCACCGCAGATGATTGCTTTAAGCTAAACATCAATAGCGATTATTGGGAGCTTCACGACGGTTGGTATTATTACACGGGCGTGGTAAATGCGTGTGAAACTACACCAAAGGTATTTTCCCATGTTGAGATTGTAGGCTCCGAGGTGGATAACAGTTTTCTTGGCAAAGCCCTTACATTAACGGTAAAGGCTGAGGCTGTTCAAAGTGAAAATAATCCCATTACCGATGCTAAAACCTATACCGCCCTTGGTTGGCCTACGGAGGTTGAGTAATGAAAAGAGTAATTGCTTTGTTGTTTGCCCTTTTAATGATGGCTATGCTCACCCTTTCTGCCACCGCTACCCAAGGCAATGTGGTTTATGACGATGGCGCTAAAGAATGTATTTTTTCTCCCGGAAGTGAGTATTCCCCCACCGATTTGTTTCCAAATTTCAAAGATGTTATGCCGGGTGATACCTTAACCCAACAAATCACCGTTAAAAACGAAGCCTCTAATGAGGTTAAAATCAAAATATATATGCGCTCACTTGGTGCCCACGATGACTCGGTGGAATTTTTATCCAAGCTTGGTCTTACGGTACAAAAAAGCGAGAATAACCAAATGGCATATATGTTTGATGCCGCCGCCGATGAAACAGCCCAGCTTACCGATTGGGTATGCCTTGGCACCCTTTATTCGGGGGGCGAGGTTAATTTGGATGTTAAATTAACCGTACCTGTGGATTTGGATAATAATTTTCAAAGTCTTATAGGTTACCTTGATTGGGAGTTTAGAATTGAGGAATTTCCAATTGAAAAGGATGATCCCACACCACCAACGGGTGATAACAGTAATATTACATTGTGGATAGCTGTTTTTGGAATTTCTGCCGCAATAATTGTTGTTTTACTGCTTTTTAAAAGAAAAGAAAATAATTAATTTTGCCTGAATTCAAAAAAAGGAGGAGAAGGCTTTTATGAAAAAAATATTTAAAAAGCATTACAAAAAAATAGCCTTAGTCCTCAGTCTGTGTTTATTTATTGTTTGGGGAATACTTGGTACGGGGGCTTCCCTTGCTTGGTTTACGGATGTCTCCCCCACCCTTAATAATATTTTCCATTTTGCCGAGTTTGATTTGGAGGTTTCTCACCGACTTACTGACGGCAATTGGGAGCTTGTAGATAACCAAACAAAGCTATTTGATGAGGAAGCCTTGTATGAACCCGGATATACTCAGGTGATTTATCTTAAGGTGAAAAACAACGGCACAAGAGCTTTTAATGTGTATACCGCAATAAATGTTAACGGATACACCACCGCTACCAATGTTTTTGGTCAACCCTTTAGTCTTCAGGATTATTTAAGGTTTGGAATTACAATTTCATCTACCGAAGACCAAATGAAAAACAGTGTTGCCAACCGTGAAATCGCAACTCTGTTAGCTAATATGCCTTTACATAATTATCATACTGATACTGTTAAATTAAATCCCAATCAGGAGCAATTTATTGCACTTGTTGTGCATATGCCCAAGGATGTAACAAATGTTGCAAATTATCGCGGCTCCACTATTCCAAAGGTAGAGTTGGGATTAACCGTTAAAGCCGATCAGATAAAATAATAATAGATAAATCCAATATAAGGAGGGGAGCGTGTATGAAAAAGTTCTATAACGAGTATTTTCGTATAACAGAAGGCGAAAAAATCCGCGAAAAAGTAATGATTGCGCGAGTTATTGTTATGGTAGTTATTATAATTTCCTGTCTTGTCGCAACAAGTATAACCGCATACGCTTATTTTTCATATGATGTTACCTCCTCTGCAAACAATATTAAAGCAGCTAACTTTAAAACCGATGTTTCGATAAAAAAACTGGATGCAAACGGTGTAATAATTGATGATAACCTACCCATAACGGTAGAAAATTTTACAAAAAACAAGGTGGCAACTCTTGAAGCCAACCAAAAATACTACATTACCATTAACCCTGATGTCCAAAGCACCTCAAGTATTGGTTTTGTAAAAATCACCTTGAAGGATGTTGTGCAAACCTATCACACGCAACAATTCTTAAAAGAAAATTTGTTGCCCTTTAGTTTTTACATCACTCCCTCTGCCGATACCCAAATAATATTTGTTGATTGCTGGGGTACATCAATATACTATAACGACTATATAAACGGTGCTGCAAATCCACTGTATATTTCAGACATTAATAACGATTTAGTTATTTCGGTTAACAGCTCTACCCTACTTCAAAGCAACCCCGAAGCCGATATTAATAACCAAAAGGCTTCAAGCTCTGTTAACAGTAACACAAGCTCTGCATTACCTACATCACAAGAAAATACTTCGGATGTTAGCTCTGCAGATACTCTTACAAGCACCAATTCAACCGCTTCAACAGAGCAAATAACCGAGGATTTAACAACATCAACAATCTCCGGCGAGACTTCTGATATTCCAAATGAAATTGAAGAATAAGGTTTTACAATAAACATTTGGAATATTAAAAAATTTTTTTCAAAAAGCTTTTAAATTCAAGTGAATTAAAAAAAAACGGGGAAGAAGCAAAATTTCGCTTCTTCCCCGTTTTCTTATTTTTTAAAGGGAATTTAAATCGCTGGAGATTTTATGCAGATAGCGTTTTAAAAGGTGGATACAATCGCGCTCATTAGCCACACCGCGGATGATATCCTCTGCAAGGGCTCTGCAAGAGGGGGCACCGCAGGAACCGCAGTCAAGTCCGGGTAAAGCCTCGGCAAGCTCGTCGATTTTTTGCATCATTTCCATACTTTCCTTTGGTGTGGAGCCTAGGCGGAACACGGGAATAAACTCAACCTCTTTTGTCCAAAATGCGTTTTCAAGCTCCTTGTCGTCCAAATGACTGCCCGCGATAGGCATATATTTTCTAAGGAGCTTGAGTTTGGTCTTTGCAACATAAGGATTTTCTACCTGCAAAACGCCGCCAACACAACCGCCTGTGCAGGAATTAAGCTCAATAAAATCTACATTGTTGATTTTACTGTCCTCTAAATCCTCTAAAACATTTATAACATTTTCAATGCCGTCGGCGGCAATATAGCTATCGGTTAAAAGTCCGCCTACCTCACCGCCTGAGAGTCCCCAGCTTATACCAATTCTGCCCGCGCGCTTGTACTCGGTATCCCCCGCATCGTCGTGCTTCATATGAGGGAGCAGTGCAGTATAAACCTTTTTAATGGCTAAGACTCTGTCAATCTCACTCTTATCTATACCAAGAGGGTCATCCACCGCAGTCACCTTTGCGGGGCAGGGAGAAATAAAGAAAATTCCAATATCCTCACGCTTTAATCCCGTTTTTTCAATAGCTTCCTTTACGGCTAGTCTTGCCGCTAAATCAACAGGGGCAATGATAGGTAGCATACGGTCAATAAGCTCGGGAAATCGCACCCTTATAAGGCGCAAAATTGAAGGACAGGCGGTAGAAATATAGGGTTTACCTTCGGGGTGCTCTGCTATGTATTTTCTGGACATTTCAGACACCATTTCGGCAGCCGCCGCAACCTCAAAAACATCATCAAAGCCAAGCTTTATTAGGGCTTTTAAAATAATTCCCGTATCGGTAACATTATTAAATTGAGCATAAAAGGAGGGCGCGGGAAGGGCAACCTTATACTTATACTCATTCATAGTATCAAGGCTGTCATACCGCGTTTTTTTAGCGTGATGCGGACAAACGCGTACACATTCGCCACAGTCAATGCAAAATTCTTTTATAATATGAGCCTTGCCCCCACGCACACGAATTGCACCTGTGGGACAACGCTTTATGCAGTTTATACATCCCTTGCATTTATCGGCATCAAGGTAAACCGAATGTGTGAAAGTTGACATTTTAATAAGACCTCATTTATAGATTTACTTGCATAAAAATGGTGGTGCCGACGCCGATTTCTGTATCGATTTTCATTTCGTCGGAATATTTTTTCATATTGGGGAGTCCCATACCTGCGCCGAAGCCCAAAGACCGAATATTTTCGGTAGCGGTTGAAAAGCCTTCGGTCATAGCCTTTTCAACATCGGCAATACCGGGGCCCTTATCAGAAAGAGTCATTTTTATATCCTCGGGTGAAATTTCAACATCAATTTCGCCGCCGCCCGCGTGAATAACAAGGTTAATTTCGCCCTCGTATAAAGCAATGGCAACCTTACGAACGGCATCGGGAGCAATTCCCAACTGCTTGAGCTTGGCTTTCACCTTGCCCGAAGCCTCACCCGCGCGGGTAAAGTCATCACCCGAAACATCAAAATGAAGTTTCATTGTCATAGACATTGGTCGGCACCCCCTCTAAGTCCTTTTTCATAAAGAACACCGCAGGCAGTAAACATACGAATCTCTGTTGTCATAAGAACAATTCCGCGCTCCCTGGCAAGCTCTACCATAGCCGTTTCGGGAGTTTTGCCCCTTACAAAGCAAACACAGGAAATATCCATCATTTCAGCGGTACGAATAACCTGAGGATTACAAAGACCTGTAATAAGCAAGGATTGATCCTTAACAAACGCCAACACATCACTCATCATATCGGAGCCAAAGGCGTTGTAAACCTCTTTTTCAAGCTTTTCTTCACCGCATATAATCTCAGCAGAGAGTATTTCGGAAATATCGCGAATGGTCATAATTTTTTCTCCCATCGTTTTAGTGTATTATAATTGTATCATAAATTATTCTTTTTATCAAGTCAACTATTTCCAATAATCTACTTCGTGGGGTAGATTAATATTTTCTGCCTTAAACACGGGATTTTTGCCCTGTTTTCGCTGATTATCATAATCCTTTAAGGCGCGAATGGCATATTTACTAAGGTAAATTATAACGGGCATATTTATTAAAGTCATAAGTCCCATTGTTATATCTGCAATGTCCCAAAGCAAGCCTGCGCTTAGTCCCGCACCTACAAAAATAACAAGAGATGCCACAATATAGTAAATTTTTTTAAAGCTTTTGCTTGGTTCTCGACGAAGTATGTGATTAAAGAATTTATCCACATAAAACAAATTTCCAAGCAAGGTTGTAAAGGCAAATAAAATCATTGCAACGGTTATAAAAATAGGTCCGAAATCTCCCAAAACTGCGCTGAGTGATGCCTGAACATATGGTGCGCCGCTAAGCTTTTCGGTAGGGGCTACCCCCGATGCCATACACATAAATGCGGTAGCAGAGCAGATTAAAACGGTATCAATAAAAACCGAAAGCACCTGAACCAAGCCCTGCTTTACGGGGTGGTCAACATCTGCGGCGGCGGATGCATTAGGGGCAGAACCAACACCGGCTTCGTTGCTGAAAAGTCCGCGTTTTATTCCGTACATAACCACCGAACCGCTAAATCCGCCGAAAATTGCCTTGAAATCGAAAGCCTCGACAAAAATGGTTTTAAAAATGCTTGGCAAGGAGGATGCATTTAAAATCACAATCACAAGGGCAATTAAAACATAAACAATACCCATAATGGGAACTAAAATTTCGGTAGTCTTTAAAATTCTTTTACCGCCGCCAAAAAGACAAAATCCAACAAGTACGGCAACCACAAAGCCAATTATCCAAGGAGTGTAATTTTCATTATAAAAATTGTATACCGAAAATGTTGACTGCAAATTGTAGGAAGCCAACATATTAAATCCAAATCCGTAGGTTACAATAAGTAAAACCGAAAAGATAACCGCCAAGGTTCGATTTTTAAGGGCAGTTTCTATATAATAAGCAGGTCCCCCAAAGCTGCTGCCATCTACACCGCGTTTTTTATAGATTTGGGCGAGAGTGCTTTCAATAAGTGCCGTTGCGCCCCCTATAAGAGCGATAACCCACATCCAAAAAACCGAGCCAAAGCCACCCATACAAAGGGCGGTAGAAACACCTATAATATTTCCTGTTCCCACCCTTGAGGCGGTAGAAACCATTAAAGCCTGAAAAGAAGAAACTCCGTTTTTATCGGGCTTTTCCATTACGGCTTTAATTTGGGCTTTGAAAAGCCTGAATTGGGCAAATTTGGTGCGGAAGGTAAAAAACAATCCGCCCAAAACAAGAATAATTATAAGAATATAGCTGTAAAGGGCGCCGTTTATACCCGATATGATTTCATTAAGCATTATTTAAACCTCAACTTTTTGATTTATATAAAATTATATAATATATGCCACTATAAGTCAATTGTTTTTGCATACTGTTTAGGCGTTTTTCCCGTAACCTGCTTAAAGGTACGGGTAAAATAATTGGCGTCGGGTATTCCCACCTGCTGCGCCACCTCGCTAATGGAAATTTTAGACTCCCTTAAAAGCTCTTTTGCCTTTGATATTCGCTCGTTTCGTATTATTTGGATGACAGAAGCCCCAAAGCTCTTTTTAAAAAGCTGATATAGCGCCGTTTGGGAAAGTCCGTATTTATTGCAAAGCACCCCTACCGACAAATCCTCACCAAGGTGACTTGCAATATAAAGTCTGATTTCCATTGCAAGGTCTCGCTCCCCCAAATTCAAAATATTTTTGAGCCAAATGTAACCTGCGCACATTTCCACAAGCTGAGAAAGGGCATTTATATAGGCGTCGCCCGGACAGGGTATATCATCTACATATGTTAGAAGATTATCGGCATTAAAGCCGTATTTTTTTGAAGTCTCCACCACCGCCTTTTTAATCTCGGATTTATCGGGCTGGTCGGAAAACTGACCTATAATTATATAGCCTATAAGGGTGTCACCAAACATTATGGGAGCCGTTATTTCCACAAGTCCCATATGACAATGGTAAAGGTATGGCTTTTTCGTCGCCGAACATCCCTTAAAGCCTATTTTATCACATTCCAAGCATTTTATATGCAGATTTTTATTTTTTCTAAGAGCTTCGCAAAAGGGGATGTTATCCGAGCCCGATACAACGCAGTTTTTATTTGCATCAAAAATAGAAACGGTAACATTGCTTATGGTTGCGAAATTTTTTGTTATCTCTGCCAATATTTCATTTTGAGAATAGGGCAAATCATTCACCACCGAAAAATGCTAAAATTTAAATTAATATTGCTATAATTATAGCACTTATATGTGTTATAATCAAGTCATAATATATGCGTTTTAAAAAAATGCTATTTTAGGAGGATATTTATGTGGTAC
>SVPL01000091.1 GCA_015065925.1 Oscillospiraceae bacterium | reverse complement strand
ATAACGCAGGTGCCGGACTTTCAATTAAAGAGGTTTCTGACCAGACTATTGAAGAGATCGATAGTATAATTAAACTTAATCTTACCTCCGTTATTTACGGTTGCCGCGAATTTGGTAATCAGTTTAAGGCTCAAAAAACGGGTACTATTATAAATATTGCTTCGATTTGTGCTCGTCAGTGTTGGCCTACCTGGACTACATATGCTGCTGCCAAGGCAGGTGTACTTAATTTTTCAAAAGGCTTCTATCTTGAAATGAAGCCTCATAACGTTCGTGTTTCTTGCGTAATTCCCTCGTCTGCAAGTACAGGCTTCCAAAAAGCTTCAGGAATTGGCGCTGTAACCGATTTACTTACTGCGGATGATATTGCACAAACAATTCTTTATGTTTGCAATCTTCCCCAGCATGCTGTCGTCGAGGATGTTACTGTATTTGGCATTGATAAGGACATTTGTCCTCTATAATACGTGGCATTTAAAAAGGAGTAGATTAAATGGCAAGATTATTTATCGAAGCCGAAAGCTTTTCTAATTTAGGTGGCTGGGTTGTTGACCAGCAGTCAATAAACGTTATGGGATCGTCATATATTATGGCTCACGGAATGGGCGTCCCTGTGCCTGATGCTACTACATTTGTTACCTTGCCACAAGGCGGAACTTGGTATGCCTATGCTCGTACCCGTGATTGGACTGCGGTTTGGAAGCGAGGAACCGCACCGGGTATATTCAAAATCAAGGCAGATGACACCTATTTTGAAAATACTCTTGGCAATAACGGAGAAGACTGGGACTGGCAATTTGCGGGAGCACTTTATCTTGAGGGCGGCAAAAAGATCAAACTATCTATTTGTGACTTAACGGGATTTAATGGGCGGTGCGATGCCCTTTATCTTACAACGGATAAAGACGACGTTCCAAGAAATACCGAAGAGTTTCGCAGGGAGGTTTCAAACATTTGTATTGAGGAGGATGAAACCTTCTATGACCTTATAGTGTGCGGCGGCGGGATAGCGGGCACCTGTATGGCGCTTACCGCAATACGAGAGGGACTAAATGTATGTCTTATTCAGGATAGACCCGTGCTTGGAGGCTGCAATAGCTCTGAAATAAAGGTTGGTCTTGGCGGAGCAATTCGCTCATACAACTATCCCAATCTTGGGAATGTTCTTCAGGATATTTCGCCAATTTTTGGATCTCCCGGTTCCTTTGATAAGCACGTATACGAAGATGACAGAAAAGTAAATGCTTTTCTCGCAGCAAGAAAGTGGGCTAAGGGAAGGTATAAGCTTTTTCTTAATGAACACGTTGTCGAACTTAAAAAGGATGGAAATAAAATTGTTTCTGTTGTAACTAAAGATATTTATAACGGAAGCCTTAAAGAATATCGTGGAAATCTTTTTGCCGACTGTACGGGAGACGCCGTACTCGCACGCTTAGGTGGTGCAGAGGTTATGTATGGCAGAGAAGCACGATGTGAGTATAATGAGCAGATGGCACCCTTGCAGGCGGACTCTCAGGTTATGGGAATGACAATTACCTGGAATTCAAGCAAAACAGAAGAAATTGAAGAGTTTCCTGACATTGATTGGGGCATTGAATTTGATGAAGAGAGAAGCTATAAGGTTTTAAGCGGAGATTGGGAGTGGGAGGTCGGACAATATAGAAATATGGCCGACGAAACCGAGTATATTCGAGATTATTCGCTCATGACCATTTTCGGTAATTGGTCTTTCCTCAAAAATCGTTATTCGGAAAAAGAAAAATATGCTTACCGTCGCCTAAATTGGGTGTCACCCTTGGGCGGCAAACGCGAAAGCTATCGTGTTAAAGGTGACCTTGTTCTTACCGAAAACGATATAGAAGAGCATATACCTCACGAGGATGATACTGCTTGTATGACTTGGGATATAGATATTCATTACCCCGACCCAATGAATGTAAAGCTATTTGGCGAGCCTTTTCGTTCTTGTGCAATTCATAGAGGAATCGGAAAGCATTATCCCGTGCCTTACCGCTGTTTATATTCTAAGGATATTTCGAATTTATTTTTAGGCGGAAGAATAGTGAGTGCCACCCACGTCGCTTTTTCTTGCATACGTGTAATGAGAACACTTGGCGTTTTGGGTGAGGTGGTCGGCTTGGCAGCGGGTGTTTGCACAAGAGAAAACTGTCTGCCGAGAGACGTTTACACAACGCATTTTGATAAGCTTAAAGAGCTTATGGAACGCGGGGTAGAGATAGCACCTTATCACTGTTATAGGGCGGGTAATTACGAGCATTTGGCATTTCCCGAGTGCAATAAATATGTTACTTATCCTAATGGCACAGCGTTGCCGCTTGATGATAAAGAGCGTATGTGGATAATAAATAATATGGGCGTCGAGTATATGACCTATGACAAATTCAAGGATATTGAAAATCGTGATGAGTTAACCGATGAGGAAAAAGAAATCACTCAGAAATTTTACAATAGCTTAAAGAAATAAAAAATTAAAGTGTGGATGCTGAAGGTATCCACACTTTTTGTTTACTAATTTGTTTTTTCGTGATATACTATTAAAGAATACAAGAGAAAGGAGTG
The DNA here is from genome assembly GCA_015065925.1 of Oscillospiraceae bacterium. Taxonomy (GTDB): domain Bacteria; phylum Bacillota; class Clostridia; order Oscillospirales; family Acutalibacteraceae; genus UMGS1279. The sequence goes on along the minus strand of SVPL01000091.1, from coordinate 1,776 downwards.
AGAACACAGTGGATAAATTTATTTTACATTCAAAATTTAAGCCGACAGGTGATCAGCCTGAGGTTATTGAAAAGTTGGTGAACGGTTTAAATAGTGGTCTTAAAGAGCAGGTACTACTCGGCATTACCGGTTCGGGTAAGACCTTTACAATGGCAAATATTATCGAGAAAGTAAACCGTCCGACCTTAGTTCTCGCTCATAATAAAACTTTAGCTGCTCAGCTTTGTAGTGAATTTCGCGAACTGTTTGACGAAAATGCGGTGGAATACTTCGTTTCCTAACATAAGATTTGACCTAAAAACTACTACAAAACGCCGTTTTTAATGGCTTTTTAACACAGGATAAAACTAGGTAACACTATATAAACCAAATAAAATTTATGACCTGAATTTGTGTAATGTGAATTTAGGTCTTTTTTGTTGCATTCCGATAAAAAATATGGTAAACTAATATTGCGAAACTAACTTAATAGAATGTGAAACAGGGTGTATTTTTTCTTTTTTAGGAATATTACGCTTATTTTTGCTTATATACATACTAGGAATGAATTTGATAAAAATGCAGATTCCAACCTAGTATGTTTGTGTGCGTTTACGCCCCAATTCACATTAGTTAGTTTCGCGACTATCGGAGTTTGCATTTTTTGTGCGGTTACTTCGGTAGCCGCACTTTTTATTTTATGGAGGTATTTTAAAATGAATGATGGAATAAGGACGCCAAGAACGAGAGAAGAAATAGATTTTCTATTAGAGGATGTATTTAAAAGTAAAGGTTGGGAAACTATAAAACATGGTATCGGATGGCTTGTAACTATTAAAATTGAGAATGAAGAAAATCCTTACCAGATAATTATACAAAATATGGAAGAATATGTTTCGTTATCTATTGTTTTGTGCTCTGATGGTGACGCGGAGACCATCAAATTTTTAAAAGATATAGCAGAAAAATTAAATGTAAAACTTCTAGCAAAGGATTCAACGTATGTGCCTTCTCGTATATCAATAATTAATGATGGTTATCTACATAGGTTAGTATCTATTCAAGCATTTGAAACTCAAAATATATCGAACTTAGATTTTTCGCTTTGTTTAATTACTGCAATCAATAACTTAATTTCTATATATTCACTTTTCGGAGCATCACTACCTGCATTAGCGGACGCGCTCAAAAAGGCCGACGAGAGTAAAAGTTATTCAAAAACTTCTCAGCAAGAAAGCAATGGCTGTTATATCGCAACTGCAATTTACGGTTCATACGATTGCCCTGAAGTTTGGACTTTGCGACGTTATAGGGATTATACCTTAGCTGAAACATGGTATGGGAAAATTTTTATTAAATTTTATTATGCAGTAAGTCCTACGCTTGTTAAATGGTTTGGAAATGAATGCTGGTTCAAAATGCTGTGGAAAAAAAGACTTGATAAAATAATTACTTCCTTACAGGAAAAAGGTGTTGAATCATCTCCATATGAAGATAGATTTTAATTTTGTAGCAAAAGCAGATGCAAAAATGCATCTGCTTTTTGTTTACTTATATAATTTTTTGTGGTATAATATTATAATATAATGGTAGAAACAAACCAAGCCTCCTTTGTAAAGGGAGGTGGCAAAACGAAGTTTTGACGGAGGGATTAAAAATTAAATACAATCATAATAAATCTCTTGTTAACGTCGGAAGAATGCTTCGTAAAAATATGACTAAAGAAGAACGCCATTTGTGGTACGATTTTTTGAGAGAACAGTCTGTCAGATTTATCAGACAGAAAATTATCGGAAA
>SVPL01000028.1 GCA_015065925.1 Oscillospiraceae bacterium | reverse complement strand
CACAATAAGCCTGAACAACTTTATTGTAACTGATTGGTGATGTTTTTGGTATAACCTTTGTTACCCACCCGCATAGCAGGTGGTTTATTGTTGCGTGTCGTAACACGCAACGGTCTAAAGACGCTAAATGAAAAAGGACACATCATTTTAGGGTTTTACCCTGATGATGTGTCCTTGTTTTTATAACTTGTTTTTTTTATTCAAAATCGAAAGGAAGGTCAATATCTGCGCCGTATTTTGCTTTTGAGGCTACATAAATCACAAAAGAACCTGCAGGAATTACATCTCTAAAGGATGTTGCGCCATCCAGCGTGATTTTTTTATCGCTTGGAATTGATTTTGCTTCATCAGTTGGTACAATTTCGTCGGGATTATAGGTATACCGCGCAAAGTTGGTTATGTTTTGTTTTTCAACCTTAATATCCACGCCGGAAACGGTCGGCATTGCATTTACAACCAAGATAACCGTTTGACCTTCATCATTTTCAATTGCACTTACATAAACACCGCCATCCTGTCTTGCGGCATCATTGACAACATAAGTATCAAAGACCTTAGCGTTTTCGTTGTTCATATACTTTCCTATAAGGTTAATTCCATAATAGGTTACCCGCGGTGTATAGCTTGAATAGATGTATCTGTTGCATCCGCAAGAAGCTCCATTAGGACAGGTTTTACCATCAACCTTTATCAGGGATGGACAGGTACCAACTGTATGTACACCACCCACCTTTTCGGAATCTGATGTAGCAGAACCGTTTAAATCATCACTCTCCCACAAGGTATCAAACATCTGCCAGGTTAAAAAGCGGTTAACACCGTTATTTATACCCGCTGTAAGACCTGCGGCAAACTGTGTCATTTGCATACCAACATTATCCCACCATTTTGCATCGGGTGCGTGTGCAAAATATTCATCGCACCAAAATTCGGTGTTTCTTTGCCCTGAATTTTCAAGCAAAGTATTATAGTATGTAAAATTTTCTTCTGCCAATGAATAGGAACCAAAGGGTTCATAAACGGTATTTGCATAACCTTTTTTGGTGTTTGGGCGAGTGTACTGGTGCAATGCATTAATATCCAACATATCGGCATAATCGGTACCATTTATCATATCGTAGGTATATTCAAGCAAAGAAAGGCGATTTTCGTATTCGTAAAGTGCCTGTGCGGGGCCAATAATCTTATAGTTATTTCTTATTCCCGATTTTTTAAGATTGTTATGTAAAGCGGCAGTCATTATAACCCACTCATCGTAGGAATATGTTTCATCTCCCTCGCTTACATTTCCGCTTTCGGTAAAGGGTAAAATGTATTCAACATTATAAATTCCGTGTGCTTTAAAGGCGTTTAAGGATTGCTTTATCCATTCAGAATATCTAGCCGCAGCAACAGAATAATGTGCTTTTTCGTTATCATTTAAACCATACTTTAAGGCAGAAGCAATTTCGTTAGCATTAGTATCCTCACCGTAAATATCGTTACCCGCCCCGTGAAGATAATCCACCTCGGGAATAGATGTATGCGGTGAAGCATAATCCTTAGAATTGCCTTCAAAATTATAGTTGTAATACCTTATAAAATCGTAAAGATGCCAGCCCGCCTGAAGGGTTATGGAAATATCTCTTTTTTGAAGCATATCTGCCCATTTATAAAAGGCGGTCATTTTTTCACTATCCCAATCCCAACCACTTTCAGTCCACATCCATTGGGAGGAAAAACGGGTACGAACATTGTCCACCTTGCTATCAACCAAACGATCCATTTCTACTGCCGCCTGAGCGTCGGTATAGGTTCGTCCGTGAGAATCAGGGAAAAATGTTACACAATGATAAACAGTAGAACGAATACCTTGGAAATTTGTATATTTAGGAGTAGATGTATCGGAAACACTTATAATTTTATCGGTAAACTTATTTATAATGTTATTGTAAAGGTATTGCCTTGTTTCCTCGCTTTCTGCGAAGCTACCATCTAAATTTTTAGCAGAATAGCCTTCCTTAGCAATTGGATAAACCGCTATATCAAAAGGATTTGCATAAAAAACGCCTTCTTCCCCATTTGACTTAATATACTTAAAATAAGCCCTTGCAGTATAATCGTCATTCCAATTTTCCTCGTTTATATTAACTAGCACACCTGTAAATTCTATAAACTCATTATCCTTGGAATAAACTAAATCTGTTTTATTTTCAAAAGAATAGGCAACACCCTTCTTTGGCGAATAATTTTCGCCATTATAAAAATAATTACCATCTGAAACAAGTTCCTCACCATTTAAATATTCAGTTTTTATTGCAAGCGTTCCGTATTCTAAAATCCTTAGCCCAAAATCGTTATCAGCCGTTAAAAGTCGCTTATCTATAGAGGTTTTATGTCGCATACCTTGTTTTCCGCTTGTTCTTATAGCGGTACCAAGTGCTGTTACCCTTTGGGTTTCCGCAACAATTTTTTCTGCGTTATTGATATTTATTTTTTCTGTAACCTTAATATTATCCACATAATATGTACCAAGCCCGTTAAGACGAATGTTAAGATAGGCTTTACAGGTTTTAGGGGCAGTAAATCTTGCGATTATATGTATATCATCAGCCTTAAGACCTCTAAGTGCTTTTCCTATTGCAGATACCGCAAAACCCGAAACACTGGATGCCTTTTTATGAACATATGAATAGGAATTATCCGAATTGGTAATAACAAATTCTATATTATTATTTTGGGTGTTTGAGTCAAATACTACTAAATTAGAAGATGCATCGTTGGCAGCTTTTTCTTCACCGTATTTGCCTTCAGCGGTTGAAAGTGTAAAGTTTATCCAGTTAGGACTTTTTTCTCCCGTAGCAGAGTTGCCATTAATTTCCCAAACATAACCATTTGGATTATCTTCACTTATAAGGCTCTCATCAATTACAAATTTCCCGTTTTCAAGTTTAGGAACATAAATATCTGTAACCTCACTTAAATCTAAATCGAAGGCTATTTCATAATAGCATCCGCTTTTAACCAATAAAGGACGAGATTGAATAGAACCGTATGTGGTTTTTGGAGTTGCCATAAGTCTGCCGTCTTTTATGGATGTGCCTAGTCGCGCAGTATCAGAAATACGCCAATTTTTATTATGACCTAAATCAAAGGTATCATCTATATAATCAGGTGTATCAGAAAACTCATCCTTAATAAGGGATAGATTATCCAAATACAAAAATTTGCGGTCAACCTCAGGCGAACGGTAATAAATACAAAGTTTTACATCGGTATTATCACCCGTAAAGAAGGTTACGGAAGCCTCCTTCCACTCCCCTGCCTCACAACTGCCGCTTTCTAAATCGAAGCTTTTTGAGGCAAGTGTTTTTGTTGTGGTGTTTCCCCTTTGGGTAACAGCCGTATTACCATCAATAACCGAAACAAAGCTCAAATAACTGTTATTACCGCTAGCAGACGGTTCAATATTATAATAAAAACTAACCGTATACTGGGTATTAGTTTCTAAATTTGCAAAAGAACGATAGGCTGTATTTTCATAAGACTTAATTTTAAGAGATTTTTCACCCTCATATGCCCTGTCTGTTGAAATGGTAAACTCTGTCCAATCCTCATAGCCTTGAAGCTCGTTATCGCATAGACCTTCCCAACCCTCGTTATTGGTTATTCCCTTTAAATCTGTACCGTCGGCATAGTTTTCAAATCCGCCTTCTGCCGCTAGATTAAAATTATAAAAAACAGGAATATAATCATTTGACTTTGCACCTGAAGGGATTTTAAATTCGGGCTCGATTGATACTTCTTTGCCTGATTTATCATACCATCCTCTAAAGCCTGCATTATCGTAAGGTGCGGCGGTTAAAACCCCATTGTCAAAAGTATATGTGCCCAAAGCTTCATCATATATAGGTAAATCTTCGGCAATAGCCTTAAGTCCATTAACCCCAATAGAGGAACAAATAATACTAACTGCAGTAAATATGGAAAACAATTTTAAAACCAGTGTTTTTTTAAAATTTATATACTTAAACATAACATTCTCCTAATTTCAACCTTATAGTTCAATAATAGCCCAATAAACTATTGATTTCAATATCTTTTTCTATACTAAAAAAGCTTTATTCTACAAAAAGATTACACTACTGCAAACAAATATAAATATTTTTTCATATTTTTTATTTGCTATTTGTTTATTTTGTGGTATGATATAAAAAAGATGTTGTTTATGGCGGGTAGATGTTATAAAAATTGGAGGCTTTATAATGATTAAAAAAATTATCCCTGAAAAAGATTTGAAAACCTTAAATAAAACTCAAGAGCTTGATATGTTTTTCGAGGGTACTTTAAAAGAAAGTATAGATTTTATTGAAAGAAACCAGCTTTATGATGTTGCTCTTTGGAAAAAATTTGTAGATATTTTTCGCGCAAAAGACGACGGCAGAGGCGACTGGTATGTTACTTGGCGAAGCGAATTTTGGGGTAAAATGATGCGTGGTGGCTCTATGGTTACCAGATACACAGGCAACGAAGAAATATACGAAATTCTTGAAAACAGTATTCGTGACATTTTAAGCACAGAAGATGAATTTGGCAGAATTTCCGGCTACCGTCCAAGAGAACAATTTAATTTTTGGGACCTTTGGGGCAGAAAATATGTTATGCTTGGTCTTATGTATTTTATGGAAATTTCCAAAGACGAGGAATTAAATAAGCAAATAATCGCCTCTATGAGCAGACAAGCCGATTACATAATTGACCGCATTGGCGCTGATAAGCTTGATATTCGCAGATGCTCAAAGCATTGGGAGGGACTTAACTCCTGCTCAATATTAGAGCCTATTGTTCGTCTTTACAGATTAACCGGTAACAAAAAATATTTTGAATTTGCCGAGTATATTATTTCAACAGGCTTTATTCTTTCGGATAACCTTATTGAGCTTGCCTATAATGATGTATCTCCCCACGATTTTCCCGTTGTTAAAGCATACGAAATGATGTCCTGCTTTGAGGGGCTTTTGCAATTTTACTATATTACGGGAATTGATAAATACAAAACCGCTTTAATAAACTTTGGTAAAAATATTATTGATACCGAATTTAGCATAATCGGTTGCAGCGGTTGTACACACGAGCTTTTTGACCACACCGCCGTTAGACAAACTCAAACTGATTACGAAGGCATTATTCAAGAAACCTGCGTTACGGTCACTTGGATGAAATTTGCATCCCAATTGCTTGAACTCACAGGTGATGTAAAATATGCCGACAAAATTGAGCAATCCTTTTACAATGCGTATCGAGGCTCCTTTAACACACAGCGCATAATTAAAAATGATAAGCGTCATAAAGATGCTTTAAACACATTTTCCGGAGTAATGCCCTTTGACAGTTATTCTCCCTTGGTTGCCGACACCAGAGGCAGACAAACAGGCGGATACAATGTTTTGCTTGACAACACCTATTACGGTTGTTGCGCTTGTATTGGCTCGGCAGGTGCGGGTGTAATTCCCGAAATTGCACTTTTAAACAAAAAAGATGGATTTGTAATTAACTACTACGAAAAGGGTTATATTAACGCCGTTACACCTAACGGTTCTGCTCTTAAACTTATTATAGATACATCCTACCCCTATAACGGTACCGTTAAATTCACTCTTGAGCTTGAACAAAGTGAGGAGTTTGAAATATCCTTTAGAATTCCCGCTTGGTGCGACGGTGCAACCATCACCTGCAAGGGCAAAACAGATGCGGTTGATACAGGCTACGCTAACCTTAAAGCAGTTTGGGATAGCTCAGATGAAATCACACTTGAATTACCTATGAAGGTTAAAAGGGTTTTACCGCCGGAAGGTGCAGTAAATCGCAATATTTTTGCGGCTTACACCTACGGACCTTTAGTTTTGGCTGCCGACAAGCGTGTAACCAACCCCGACGCAGTTTTAGAGGTTGTTTGCGACGATAGTGGCTTTGTAGATGCCAAAGTAGTAGATTGCCCTGAAATTAAGGATGCTCATATCTGCTTTGAAGTTCCCCTTAAATCGGGCAAAACTGCAAGACTTATTGATTATGCATCGGCGGGTAAAACTTGGAATGATGCTTCACGCCTTGCCGCTTGGCTTAGAATTAAATAACTTTAAAAATAGTTAAATCGGTTTCGCCGCAAAGCGAAACCGATTTGTTTTTTAATATTAAATTGTGCCTGTAACGGTAAGGGTTGATATACCGGGAGTTAAAATATACTCACCGGTTGTAGTGTCCACCGTATAGGTCGCGGCTGGTACCGTAATTGCACCGGGTAAGGTTGTGAACAATCCCGTTGCCTCATTATAGGTGTAATCTGTACCCTCTACCAAGGGTGTACCGTTAAAGCTAACTGCCAAAGCGGTTAAAATGGGATCAAAGGTATCGGTTATTACTGCATCATCGGTTGCTGTTACTGCTTCGTTACCTGTATTTTGAATAACAAAGGTGTAGGTTACTCGGTCATTATCTACTACCTGAGACGGAGTAATAGCTTTTGAAATTGAAAGTGCAGCGGTGGTTAATGCATCAACCGTTGCTTCTGCAGTTATGGGAGCGCTTAGTCCATCACCGATAACTGTAACTGTATTGGTAATAGTTCCACCTATTTCGGGATTTGCAAAACTATTGGCAACCGCCTGATAAACAATAACTGCGTCACCGTTAGCGGGAATATTTATTCCCGTAATAACAAGTGGTGGACCTGCTGTTACCGCAGGTGCAGGCTGCAACACACCGTCTACATAGTACAAAACGGAGCCTTCAACATAGGTCAGCGGATAAACTGTGGTATTTCCGAACTGATAACCACCTAAATCATCGCTAAGGGTTAGTCCGTTAAGTGCATTTCCGCCTGTATTACGCAAAGCAACGGTATAGGTTACGGTTTCACCCTGAGAATAGCTATTCTCAACGGGGGTTTTGGTAACCGCCAATACATCAAGTATTTCACCATACGCAATATTGGAATTGGTGCTTTGACCATTATAGGTTAAGGTTGCTTGGTTAGAAAAAACAGCCATATTAATCCTCCTTTTAAAAAAATTGCCAAAAAATATCGGCATTACATTTTATGAAAATCCAAAGAAAAATGACACAAAAAAAAGACCGTCCGTAGACAGTCTTTTTTAATATATCAACTATTAATAATTTGTAGCTTTCTCCTTAAAGTAGCTTTGGGGATGTGCACAAACGGGGCACATTTCAGGTGCTTGTTTGCCAAATACAAGATGTCCGCAGTTGGAACATTCCCACATAATATCGCCATCCTTAGAGAATACAACGCCGCCTTCAACATTGCTTAAAAGCTTACGATAACGCTCTTCGTGAGCCTTTTCAATCTTAGCAACCTCTTCAAAAAGGAATGCGATATGGTCAAATCCTTCTTCCTTTGCTACCTTAGCAAATTCAGCGTACATTTCGGTCCATTCATAATTCTCGCCCGCGGCGGCATCTGCAAGATTGGTTGCAGTATCGGGCATACCGTCGTGCAAAAGCTTGAACCAAATTTTTGCGTGTTCCTTTTCGTTGTTTGCAGTTTCCTCAAAAAGCTCTGCAATTTGAACAAAACCATCCTTTTTAGCTTTAGAAGCATAATAGGTATATTTGTTTCTAGCCTGTGATTCACCTGCAAAAGCTGCCATTAAATTAGCTTCGGTTTTTGAACCCTTTAAATTCATAATTTTTACCTCCAAAAAAAGATTATACTAATATATTGCCATATTTTTGTAAAAAAATCAATATTTTTTTAATACTTTTTTGTTTTTACAAGCATAAAATTATCAACCGATTTTAAATCCTCGCTTTGAATAACCTTAATAACCATACGGCTTTTAGAATCTATCTCATCCACATCTATATGCAAAAACATAGGAGAGTCATATTCTGTAAATCCACAAGGCATTTCAGGCTCTTTAGAGCGAATTTTAGCCACACCGTAGTTTTTTAAATAATGCTGATACTCTGAAAAAATGCTTGAAAAAGAATGATTAAGTGCGCTTGGAAGATTATAATGCACCGTAGCATCTATATTTGAAGCTACATCTACCCCATCAATATTTTTTACGGTATCCTTAAGGGGATTTCCGCTTTTTATGGGATATGAACGGGAAAATCCGTGGGCGTGACCCGTTAGCATTAAATCAATATTATATTTACTGCAAAGCTCGTCTTGTTTTTTCATCATATAAGGCGTTTCAATATTCTTGCTATCACCAATGAAGGTGTAGCCTTGAATATGGGTTACGATTACTCGCCAAGTTGCATTTGAATATTTATTCACTGCAAAATCTATGTACTTTTCATTGGTTTCATAATTGGTTTTTGCGTAATTACCGCTAATATCTACCGCAAAATTAAGCCCAATCACAAGCACATCACCCGATAAAAAGCAGAAATTTCCCGAAGTTGTGTGAGGTACGTATCCCGAGGCACCATCATCATTGGGCATACAAAAATGATACCCCATAACGCTGGATGCCATATTATCTTTAGGATAATACTGTGCTTCGTGATTTCCCATTACGGTTGCAAAGGGTATTTGTTTCATAAGAGGGGGTTCAAAAAGAAATTCGTGCTCCTTTTCACAAATTAAGCGGAGATTTTCTGCATCATCCTCAAGCCCCATATTGTAACTTGAAATATTATCTCCCGCGCTTATAAGACAGGCTATATCACCGTCAAATTTATTTATTTGATTTAATGTGTTTTGCCACTGTGGACGGCGGTATTCCCAAAGCTCGGGATTTTTGGGGTTATACATACAGTGAAGGTCACTTATAACCGCAAAGCTCCGTTTTTTTGAGATTGGAGGAGTTTTAAAACTGTAAATATCATCAAAAAAATCGGTTCCATCCCCTACCTTATAAACATATTCTGCAAATGGCTTTAAATTTTCTATTTTAACCTTACAGCTTACATAGACATTGTTATTATAAATATCCTCAACCGTACCAAAAACGGTTTTTGCGTTATCAAAATTTTTATATTTCAAAAAATCGGTTTTAAGCATATATTTTATAGCTGCTGACTCAACAGATTTATCTGCATACCATACAAATCTTCTCTCAAAATCGTTTTCACCCATTTGCAAAGAAAGAGCAGTGATGTTCATATTTCCATACCCCTATTTGACTTTTTTATTATTTTACTACTGTTATTTAAAAATTTCAATACAAATATTGTTCTTTTGTAACCTTTTGTATTGACAAAAATCACCTTTAAGTATATAATTTATAAGTATTATTATGTTTTAATTTTGAGGTGTTTTTTAATGGAATGGATGTCCCTAAATACTCTTAGAGAAAAATATCTCGCTTTTTATGAAAGCAAAGAGCATTTACGCTTAGATAGTTTCTCTTTAGTACCAAACAATGACAAATCTTTGCTGCTTATTAACTCGGGTATGGCGCCTATGAAAAAATATTTCACAGGTGAAATTACTCCCCCTAAAAAAAGAGTAACTACCTGCCAGAAGTGTATTCGTACCCCCGATATTGAAAGCGTTGGTAAAACCGCCCGTCACGGCACATTTTTTGAAATGCTTGGTAACTTCTCGTTCGGTGATTACTTCAAACACGAAGCCACAGCTTGGGCTTGGGAGTTTTGTACCAAGGTTTTGGAAATGCCTGTAGACAAGCTTTGGATAACCATTTATCAGGATGATGATGAGGCTTTTGACATTTGGACCAAAGAGGTTGGCGTTTCGCCCGACCGCATTGTTCGTATGGGTAAAGAGGATAACTTCTGGGAGCACGGTACAGGTCCTTGCGGTCCTTGCTCTGAGCTTCACTACGACCGCGGCGAAAAATACGGCTGTGGTAAGCCCGATTGCGCTATTGGTTGCGAATGTGACCGCTATGTTGAATTTTGGAACCTTGTTTTCACTCAGTTTGACTCCGACGGAAACGGCAACTACACTCCCCTTGACCACCCCAATATTGATACCGGTATGGGACTTGAGCGTCTTGCTTGTATTTCTCAGGGTGTTGATAATATTTTCGAGGTTGATACCATTCAGAACATAATGAAGCACCTTTCCAAAATATGCGGTATAACCTATAAAGCCGACGAAAAGTCCGATGTTTCTATGCGCGTTATTACCGACCATATTCGTTCTACAAGTTTTATGATTGCCGATGGCGTTATGCCCTCTAACGAAGGTAGAGGCTATGTACTTCGCAGACTTCTCCGTCGTGCCGCCCGTCACGGTAGACTTCTTGGTATTGAGCGTCCCTTCCTTGTAGAGCTTATTGACACCGTTGTAGGCGAAAGCGGTGAAGCATATCCCGAGCTTAAAACAAAAATGGCTCACATTAAAATGGTTGTTGGTCGCGAAGAAGAAAGTTTTCTTAAAACAATCGACCAAGGACTAGGCAGACTTAATGACTTTATCGCTTCAGGCGAAAAGGTTCTTTCGGGTGAAGAAGCCTTTAAGCTTAATGATACCTATGGCTTCCCCCTTGATTTAACCTGTGATATCTTGGAAGAAAAAGGTATTTCAGTTGATGTTGAAGGCTTTAAAAAGCTGATGCAAGAACAAAAAGACCGTGCAAGAAATGCCAGAAAAGATTCTGACACCAACGCTTGGAAGGGTGATGATTCATTACTCGAGGGTATTGATGCCACAAAATTTGTAGGATACTCTGAGCATAAAGCTCCTGCTACAATCAATGCAATTATAGTTGACGGTGAGCTTGTTTCTTCTGCAACAGACGGTCAAAATGCTACTATTGTACTTGATTCCACCCCATTTTATGCCGAAAGCGGCGGTCAGGTTGGTGACTTTGGTACAATCCGTTCAGGTGATTTTGTTTTTGAGGTAATGTCTGTTAACAAAAACGGAAACGGAATTTTCCTGCACAATGGTAAAGTAGTTTCAGGCGCAGTTTCGGTTAATGACTGTGTTTTTGCCGATGTAAATGCCAATACTCGCTCTGCTACCTGCCGCAATCATACTTCTGCTCACCTTCTTCAGGCTGCTCTTAGAAAATTCCTGGGTGAACATGTTGAACAAGCTGGTCAATTAGTAAATAAAGATGAAGTTCGTTTTGACTTCACACATTTTTCTGCGCTTACCCCCGAAGAGTTAGAAAAGGTTGAGGCAGAGGTAAACCGAGTTATTTTATCGGGCACTTCTGTTGAAACTAAGGAAATGCCTATTGAACAAGCAAAGGCAATGGGCGCAATGGCATTGTTTGGCGAAAAATACGGTGATACTGTACGCGTTGTTTCGGTTAAAGATTTTTCTACCGAGCTTTGCGGTGGTACTCATGTTACAAACACATCTGAAATTGGACTTTTCAAAATCATCTCTGAAAGCTCTGTTGCAGCAGGCGTAAGGCGTATAACCGCCGTCACAGGTGTTGGAGTTTTAAAATATTTAGATGAATATAAATCACTTGTTATAAAAACTGCCGCCGAATTTAAACTTGCAAATCCTATGGATATTGCTTCAAAGGCAGCTCAGCTTAATACAGAATTAAAAGAAAAAGACCGTCAGATTTCTGTTTTGGAATCCAAGCTTGCCGCTTCTAAAGTCAGCGAAATGATGGTATCTGCCGTAAATGTTGGGGATGTTAGAGTAATTGCAAAGTTTCTTAAACAAACCGATGTTTCTGTAGCCCGTACAATTTGTGACGCTATTAAATCTGAATTTACCGATACCGTTTTGGTATTTGCAACTACCAACGGTGAAAAACTAACCTTTGTTTCCGCTTGCGGTAAGAACGCAATTGAAAAGGGGTGCCACGCAGGTAACATTGTACGCGAGGTTGCTAAAATTACAGGCGGTAATGGCGGCGGTAAACCTGATGCAGCAATGGCTGGCGGTAAAGACCTCTCTAAAATTGAAGATGCTCTTGAAAAGGTTACCGAAATTGTTGCAAATCTTAAAAAATAATGGGAGGCTTTTAAATGGACTGTATTTTTTGTAAAATAATATCGGGCGATATTCCCAGCACCAAGGTTTATGAAGATGACAAAGTTTTGGCTTTTAATGATATTGACCCAAAAGCACCGTTCCACGTTATTGTAATCCCTAAAAAGCACATTGTTTCTGCCGCTGATATAACTTCAGAAAATAGTCATTATATTTCTGCCGTATATGAAGCTATTGCAAAAATTGCTAAGGAAAACAATCTTGAAAATGGTTTTAGAGTTGTAAATAATTGCGGCGAAGATGGTGGTCAAACAGTTGGGCACATTCATTTTCATCTTTTGGCAAGAAGGAATTTAGCTTGGCCTCCAGGTTGATAAGTTTTAACTATTAATAAATAGGTTGGAGATATTATGGCAAGAGTTTTATTTTATACCGGTGCAAGTATACTTGCGATATCGGCAACTCTTTTATATCTACCAACCTATTTTTCTTTTATAATTGCGCTTATTGTTTTTGTAATTCTGATTTTACTTATTATTTTACGCAAAAAGATTGTTGTTAACGGGCTAAAAACCTTACTATTAATATTACTTATTTTTACTCTTTTAGGACTTCACACCTATTCGGCTAAAATTAAACCCGCCGAAAAAATGATTGGGTTTAACGCCGAAATTATAGGAACTGTTTGTGAATATCCCACTCATTACGATACCTACTCTGTATATTTTTTGAAAACCGAACAAATAACCTTAATCAGCGAAGAAGGCAAGCCCTCTCCCCCTACTAATATTCCTCAAAAGCTTAAAATTCGGCTAAGCGATATTAACGAAATTGGTGCAAATGTTTTTGATAAACTTCGTTTAACCGTTCAATTTAATGACTTAGATATATACCGAAATTCATCTCTTGCAGATAAAGTTTATGCAGGGGGCTATATAATATCCCTTGATGAAAGCTTAGGAAAAAACAGACCGTTTTATGCGATTTTTTATGACCTGAGAGAATGGCTGAATGACAGACTTTTTGATAATATGTATTTTGATGATGCCGCTGTAGTTTCAGCAATACTTTTGGGAGATAGAAGTAATTTAAATCCCGAATTTGAAAGTGATGCAAAAACCGCAGGTATAACCCATATGTTGGTTGTCTCGGGTATGCATTTAGGTATAATATATGGACTTTTAATCAAAATATTTTCTGCTCTAAAAATCGGGCGTATAAAAACGAACTTACTTATTTTGGGTGCAATATTCTCTATGACTGCAATATGCGGATTTACTCCTTCAATTTTGCGCGCCGCCCTGACTTATGTTATAATTATTATTGGAAATTTAATTTTCAAAAAGCCTGATTCACTTAATTCTCTTGGTGCGGCTACCGTAATTTTGTTATTTTTTAATCCTTTAGGATTTGGTAATATTTCTTTATTGTTATCTCTGCTTTCTACATTTGGTCTTTTATTTATATGTCCTATTTTGGTTGATACTTTTACTTCCTTGGTTTCAAAAATTATAAAACCCGGTAAATTCGCAAAGGGTATAATATTTTCTCTTTCACAAAGCCTTTCGGCTACCATTGCCACTATGCCCGTATGCATTATTTATTTAGGTTATATCTCTTTAATTGCTCCTGTTACTAACCTTTTAACAGGCTATGCCGCCAGCTTGCTTACCTCTTTTTCTTTCATTGGAGTAGCCCTTATTTCCCTTCCTTCTATTTTAAAAGCATCAGCTACACTTCCTTTATTTGTAATTTATACATTGGTGCGTTATATAGTGAAAATAACCGCTATTTGCGCCGATATAGATTTTGCTTCCATCCCTGCCAGAAAGGAATACTTAATATCCTTTGCAATTCTTATAATTAGTATTCCTCTTTTAATTCTTGCCAAAAAATCAAACAAAAAAGCAACGGTTAGAATATCATTAAAGCTATGTGCTTCTGCAATGGTATTACTTTCTGTTAGTAGCGCAGTTTTCTTTTATGACATTTCTCCTAAAACACAAATCACTATTCCAAATGTAGGAAAGGGCGCCAGTATTCTCATTAAAACCGAAACAGATGTTTTTGCCATTGGCGCAGGCGATTCCCTTACTGATTATAATAAAATTGAAAATTTTATGGTTAAAATGTGCAAACAAGACATTGACCATATTATTATACCAACAGCAAACAAAACCTTTGCGGCAGGTACGCCCGAAATGGTTTTTCAAAATCCTGAGGCAAATGTAATTTATCCCAAAACAGGAGATTACACAGAAAAACTTGATTATATTTCAAACCAAAACTTCAAATCTTTCGATTATAAAATAAGCTTCACTTCAGGTAATACTGAAATTATCACCATTGCCGATATTGGTACAATAGTAAATTTTATCGACCATACTATGGTAATTTATACAGGCACAGGTGATATAAACACTTTATTCAGCCACTGCAAATACGAAAATCCAATTTTAATATGTGCAAATAATCTTATCCAAAATATTGAGCACACGGTTTCCCATTGCGTAATAATTGGTTCTGATGAAGCAAAAACTGCCATAGAAGAAGCTTTAAAAACACAAAACATTAATTATATAACTCTTGGCACTAAAGCCTACACCATTGAATTTTAAAACGGAGGTTAACTATGATCGAGGAGCATGATTTAAAGGCTACCATATCACGCGGAAGCATTAAGCCCATATATCTACTGGTTGGCAACGACCCCTATCTTACAAAGCATTATGCCAATCTTATTGCCAAAAAATCAGTACCGCAAAATCCTGATTTTAATCTTTTTACAATGCAAGAAAACTGCTCTTTACAAGATATTTATGACAGATATTTTCAGTTTTCCTTTACAGGAGAAAGAATTTGTGTTCTGGCTTCTAATTTTGATTTTGAATCCTGTCCAATTTCCACTTTTAAAGATCTTCAAGCCCTTGTTGAATCTCCTCACGATTGCAATATTTTGGTGCTTTATTATGATGTATTATCCATAAACACTAAAAAATCCGACCGATTTAAAAAACTTATGAAATCGGTAGAAAAAGGCGGAGGTGTAGTGTGCGAACTCAATCACAAAACCGAAGCCGAGCTTGCAAAGATGCTATCGGCATCTGCCGCTAAAAGATTAAGAAAGCTAGACCTTTCTGTTGCAAAATATATGATTTCTGTATGCGGTACCGATTTAAATATACTTATAAATGAGGTTGAAAAGCTTTGCAGCTTCACCGAAGAAAATGCCGTTATAGAAAAAGAAACGGTAGATTTAATTTGTGTAAAGACGGTTGAAGCATCGGTTTATGATATTTCCCGTTTTTTGCTTCAAGGCAAAGCGGAAAAGGTTTATCATTCCCTTAATAATCTTTTGGCTGAAGGTGTTTTGCCTGTCGAAATTCACGCCCTTATTGCTTCAGCTTATGTTGATATTTTCAGAGTTAAAGCCGCCATTGATGCAGGCAAAAAGCCCGAAAGTATTGCCACAGATTTTGGATATCCGCCACAAAGAGCATTTGTTTTGAATAATGCCGCAAGAGATGGAAGATATTTAAATCAAAAGCAAATAAGCGATATTTTAAAGGAAATTTTTAAAAGCGATGAAATGGTCAAAAACAACACTAAATTAAGCGGTAACAGCGGCGCAACCGCCCTTGAAATACTAATAACCAAAATACTTAAAATCACTGCAGGTGGTGGAAAATGATTAAACTTGATTTACCGATTATAGTTGAAGGAAAGTATGATAAAATTAAACTATCCTCAATTTTCGATACGGTAATTCTAACTACCGAAGGGTTTGGTATTTTTAAAAATAAGGAAAAGGTTCAACTTATTAAAAAGCTTTCCCAAAAGAACGGAATAATTGTGCTCACCGATAGTGATAGCGCAGGTGGAATAATTCGTTCCTATCTTAAAAACATACTATCCGAAGATAAAATTCACCACATATTTTTACCCCGTATAAAGGGCAAAGAAAGGCGAAAAGCCAAAGCTTCAAGTGAAGGATTACTTGGTGTTGAGGGTATAGATAAAGAAACCATTTTGAAGGCTTTTGAGCGCTTTTTACCAAACCAAACAAAAAAAAGCAAGGCTCCCATAACAACGGCGTTTTTAATGTCGCAAGGTCTCAGCGGCGGAGAAGACAGTAGACTAAAAAGAAAATATCTTTTAGATAGGTTAAATCTCCCCTACTGTGTTTCTACCGCAACCCTTAAAAAAATTCTTAGTGAAATATCCGATGAAGATGAAATTATAAGCATTATGGAAGATTATAAACGAGGTGCAAATGGATGACAGGTAGACGAAATCAAAGAAAAAGAATTCTTGTGCTTTTAAATATTTTAATGCAAAAAACCGACGAAAACCATCCTCTTAACGCACGCGAGCTTATGGAGCTTTTAGAAATGCAGGATATTTGCTGTGACCGCAAGACAATCTATGAGGATATTGAAGCCTTGAACCTATGCGGCTATGATATTATCAGCACAAAGGGCTCCAAATCGGGATATTTTTTAAGCGGCAGGGAATTTGAGCTTCCCGAAGTCGCTCTGCTTACCGATGCGGTTCTTGCCGCCGATTTTATAACACACAAAAAAACGGGTATTCTTGTTAAAAAGTTAAAAGGTCTTTTAAATGAATATCAAGCCGAAAAATTTGCATCAAGAACCTTTATTGATAACCGAAACAAATGCGAGAACGAAGAAATCTATTACAGCATAGATGCCATAGAGCGTGGAATTGATGAAAAAAAGAAAATATCCATTAATTACATCCGTCATACACTTAAAAACGGTCGCACACCCGAAATGGTAACCAAAAAAATGGTGGTAAGTCCATACGCCCTTATTTGGTCAGACGATCATTACTATTTAGTATGCAACAATGAAAAATATAATAATTTAATGCATTTGCGTCTTGATAGAATGAAGGGTGTGAGTCTGACCAAAGAAGATTTTCGACATTTTTGTGAGGTCAGTGACTATAAAAACGAATTTAATACTGCTGACTATTCCGAAAAGGTATTTAATATGTTCAGCGGTAGCCAAGAAGATATTGTTTTAGATTGCAATACAGAAATTTTAGAGCAAGTAATTGACCGATTTGGGGATAAAATTTTTATTCGTGAAAGCGAAAAAAATCGCTTCAAATTCAGTCACAAAGCCTTTATCAGTGAAGGACTGGTGACTTGGATAATGCAATTTGGTAATAAAATGCGTGTTGAGTCTCCCCAGTACCTTAAAGAGAAAATCCTTGAGCGCTCATTAGAAATCCAAAAACTTTATAAATAGTTAATCCACTTAGCGGCATAAAACTCCTTGTCAAAGCATAGTATTCTATGAAATAATAAGGAGTTTTATTTATGCTTAAAATTATTTTTATTTGCCTTTGTGTTGTATATGGATTTTTATATTTTATCTTCGCTGTTGGTACAAACAAGCCCTTCAAAACAATTATATTTTATGCTTTTATAGGTCTTGCAGGGCTTACTTTAGTTAATCTTACTTCAAAATTAAGCAATGTATTCATTCCTATTAACGCTTATACTTTAAGCATCTCGGCACTGCTTGGTCTGCCCGGTACAATAAGTCTACTGCTACTGCAAATGATATTTATATAAAAAACGATGGGGAGTTTATTGCTCCCCATCGTTTTGCTTTAACAAATATTCTCTTATACTTTCAGATGCATTATTTTTTTCTTCCCTAACAAAAATAGTACGCATCTGTTCAATTTTTTCAGGGTTTTCTAAAAGGCTCAAACACTCTTCAATTAACCGTCCTATATCATCTGTGCAAACAGCAGTTTTCATACCCACAAAATGTTTTCTGTTGTATTCCTCACAACCTGCAACAGCATTTATAAATACCATTGGAAGATTTTTTTGTCTTGCTTCTGAAACACTAAGTCCTCCCGGCTTGGTTAAATATAAATCAGCGCTATCTAAAAGCTCAGACATATTTTCAACAAAGCCCTTTATATGAATTGCTTTGCTTGAATTATACTTTTTATCAAGCTTATTTTTAAGGCGCGTATTCGTGCCGCAAACCACTGTTATTTCGGCATATTCAGGCATCCTTACAAAAATATCATCAACCATTTTTTTAATAGGACCGCACCCCATACTACCGCACATTACAAGCAAATGGGTATGCTCACAATCAATACCTACTAAAGACTTTGCCTCACTTTTAGGTAAACTATTATAAAACATTTGCCTTACAGGTATTCCGCTGGTAACGATTTTTTCTTTTTTTATTCCATATTCTATAAAGGCATCAATTATAACATTGTCGGGAACAAAATATACATCCAAGCTTTCAGCATCTACCGTTGGGGCGCAGGTATAATCGGTAGCTACAAAGGCAGTTTTAATCTTCAAATTACATTTTTCGACCGCCATCGCAAGCATAACAGTTGCAAACGGATGGGTACAAATAACCGTATCATAGTTCTCGCTTTTTATATGTTCTCCTAATTTTTTTGAACCAATAGATAAAAACCTATTGGTTAAAGAACCTTTTTTATATGCCGACGAATGATTATCCAAAAATTCGTACCCTATTTTGAAAACCTTAGGAAAATATCGGTATATAAATGTATGACCTTTGGTCATTATCATTGTAACGCCATTAGATATATATTTTAAAACTTCTTCAACCTTGCAGGTTTCATTGTTTTTATCAAATACCTCTTTTATAGCATTGGCGCAAGAATCATGACCTGCACCCGTGCTACTGCTGAGTATTAAAACCTTCATACTTTTATCTCCTATAAAATGTATCTAACACTAGAAGTATATCACAACGCTTTTAAAATATCAAGATAATTAACTTTTCTTTATTTTTTATTAAGTAAAACACAATAAATTCTTAATAAAATTAACTTTTGATTTTTTAGCAAAATATGTCATTTTATCTATTGATTTTTTTACAATATAGATATATAATAATCATAGTAAGTAAAATGGCGAAAAAGGGGCTTTTTTATAAGTCTTAAGCCATATTTCCTTTTGATGGTATTATTTTAAGCATACTTGCTAATAATAAATTCATCATAATCATAGCTTGAGCGGAGGTGTAAAAAATGCCGGAAGTAAATGATTTATTTGTAGTTGTTATGGGAATAAGTACAGTATTTGTTGGTCTTGTATCTATAATTGTACTGTGCAAAATTTTGGGAGTTTGCTGTCAACTTCTCACAAAAAAGGAAAACGAAGAACTGCCCACATCTGCCCCTGGTACACCCGTTACTGCAACACCCACACCCGCGGTTATTCCAAACCGCAGAGAAACAGTTGCCGCCATCGCCGCAGCCATTGCTGAGGATTTAGGTAAGGATGTTTCTGCTATCAGAATTGTATCTATTGAAAAACTTTAAAAATATGTTTAAACATAAAGGAGTTATTTATTATGAAAAATTATAAAGTAAATGTAAACGGAACCGAATACAAGGTTTCTATTGAACTCATTAGTGAAACCGAAGCCGCAGCCCCTGTACAGGCTACAGCTCCCGCAACTCCCGCAGCCGCTGCCCCTGCCGCTACAGCCCCTGCTGCTACACCTGCCGCTACAGCTCCTGCAGGTGGTGAAAAGGTTAACGCACCTATGCCAGGCACCATTCTTTCTGTAAATGTTAAGGTTGGCGATGCAGTTAAAAAAGGTCAGGTTCTTGTTGTTCTTGAAGCTATGAAAATGGAAAACGAAATTATGGCTCCCGTTGATGGAACCGTTACCTTTGTTGGTGTAAGCCAAGGCGCAACTGTTGAATCCGGTTCTGCTATTTGTGTTATTGAATAATAAAGGCGGTACCTCAAATGGATGCTATACTTAATTTTATAAAGGACACAGGCTTTTATTTGCTTGTCGAAAACTGGCAATGCCTTATAATGATTGGTATTGCTTGTGTATTGATGTTCCTTGCAATTGTTAAGAAGTTTGAGCCATTACTCCTTCTTCCTATTGCATTTGGTATGTTACTTACAAATCTTCCCGGTGCAGGCGTTTATAACGAAGCGCTTTTTGCAGGCGGACATGTTAACTGGGATTTGTTTGGCGGCGCTCAGTTTGTTGAATCTTTCGACCTTGCCCCCGCACTCGCCAATCAAGGTGTATTCCAAGTTTTACAAGACGGAACAGTAACACTTGGTCAAAATATTTTAGGCCATCTTTCAGGTGTTTCTATTAATAGTGATGCATTTATAAATGCCACAGGACAAATCGTAACCGCCAGTGGCGAGGTTTTAGCAGAAAGCGCAAAAATCGTTATTGATGCCGCAGGCCTTACAATTAAAGAAGCTGCTGTATATGTAGGTGACACCCTTATCGCTAACAACCTTCAAAGTATTTCTGCAGGTTTAATAGATATTCTCTATTTAGGTGTTAAGCTAGGTATTTATCCTTGCCTTATCTTTATTGGTGTTGGCGCTATGACCGACTTTGGTCCTCTTATTGCAAATCCCAAGAGTTTGCTTCTTGGTGCGGCTGCACAAATTGGTATTTTCGCAACCTATATTTGTGCAACAACCCTCTTAGGCTTCAATCAAATGGAGGCAAGCTCAATTGGTATTATTGGTGGTGCAGACGGTCCTACCGCAATATTTGTTACAGGTAAGCTTGCTCCCCACCTTTTAGGTCCCATAGCCGTTGCCGCATATTCTTATATGGCTTTGGTGCCCGTAATTCAGCCCCCTATTATGAAGGCTCTTACCACAAAAAAAGAACGCGCTATTGTTATGAAGGAGCTCCGCCCTGTTTCTAAAACCGAAAAAATTGTATTCCCCATTGTTGTAACAGTATTCGTTGCATTGCTTGTTCCCTCTGCAGCTCCTCTTGTTGGTTGCTTAATGCTTGGTAACCTTATTCGCGAATGTGGTGTCACAGAGCGTCTTGCAAAGACGGTTCAAAATGAACTTATGAACATTGTAACAATCTTCCTTGGTATTTCGGTTGGCGCAACCGCTACCTTCGGCACATTCTTCAGACTACAAACCTTAGGTATTATCGCTCTTGGTGTAATTGCTTTTGGTGTTGCATCTGCTTGTGGTGTTCTTTTTGCTAAATTTATGAACCTTTTCTTAAAGAACAAAATCAATCCTCTTATTGGTTCCGCCGGTGTTTCAGCTGTTCCTATGGCGGCACGCGTATCACAGATGGTTGGTCAAAAAGAAAACCCATCAAACTTCCTTCTTATGCACGCTATGGGTCCCAATGTTGCAGGTGTTATAGGCTCTGCAATTGCCGCAGGTGTGCTTATTGCATTGTTCGGTTAATATTGTTAACATTAAAGAAAGAGGCATTATCGTATGAATAAATTAAACATTACTGATACCATTCTGCGTGACGCGCATCAATCTCAAGCCGCCACTAGAATGAGAGTTGAGGATATGCTTCCCGCTTGTGAGCTTTTAGACCAAATGGGTTATTGGTCACTTGAATGTTGGGGTGGCGCTACCTTTGATAGCTGTATGCGTTTCCTTTCAGAAGACCCTTGGGAGCGTCTTCGCAAGTTAAAAAAGGCTATGCCCAACACCAAGCTTCAAATGTTGCTCAGAGGTCAAAATATCCTTGGCTACAAGCACTATGCAGATGATGTTGTAGATGCTTTTGTTAAAAAATCCATTGAAAATGGTATTGATGTTATCCGCGTATTTGACGCTCTTAACGATACCCGTAATATGGAACAGGCTATGAAGAGTATAAAGAAGTATGGCGGCATTTGTGAAGCTGCTATCAGTTACACAATCAGCCCCGTTCATAACGAGGAATACTTCATTAATCTTTCCAAAAAGTTGGTAGAGATGGGTGCAGACACCATTTGTATTAAGGATATGGCTAATCTGCTTTTACCCGTTGACGCTTACAACCTTGTTAAAAAGCTCAAAGAGGCTGTGTCAATTCCCATTCATCTTCACACCCACAACACCACAGGTACAGGTGATATGACCAACCTTATGGCTGCTTGGGCAGGGGTTGACATTGTTGACTGCGCACTTTCACCTTTAGGTAACGGTACTTCTCAGCCCGCAACCGAGGCTTTGGTTGCTACCCTAAAGGGTACAGAGCGTGATACAGGCTTAGACCTTGAGAAATTAAGCGAAGCTGCAGTTCACTTTAGAAAAATCGCCAACAAGCTTAAAGAACAGGGTGACCTTGACCCCAAGGTTCTTAATGTTGATACCAACACCCTTCTTTACCAAGTACCCGGCGGTATGCTTTCTAACCTTATCAGTCAGTTAAAGCAACAAAACGCCGAGGATAAATACTACGAGGTTCTAGCCGAAATTCCCCGTGTTCGTGAGGATTTTGGTTATCCCCCACTTGTTACCCCTACCAGCCAGATTGTTGGTACTCAAGCTGTTCTTAATGTTCTTATGGGCGAACGCTATAAGATGATTTCTAAGGAATCTAAGGGACTTCTCCGTGGTGAGTATGGTCAGGTTCCCGGTAAGGTTAATGAGGAAGTTCGCAAAAAGGCTATCGGTGACGATGAAGTTATCACCTGTCGTCCTGCCGACCTAATAGCTCCCGAGATGGACAAGTACCGTGAAGAAGCAAAAGACCTTGCTAGAAGCGAAGAAGATGTACTCAGCTACGCTCTATTCCCTCAGGTTGCTTCCAAATTCTTGGCAGAACGCAATAAGAAACTTGACCAACCCGAAGGCGATACCGATGAGGTTAGAACAATTATTGTTCAAGACCTTTCGGAATAATTTAATCAGTATCCAAAAAAGAGTTCCCACATCTAGTGAGAACTCTTTTTTTACTTAAAAATTATAATTAAGCAGTTTCAATTTTCTTTTTAGCTTTTTCCTTAACGATTTTAGGCTCGGTGCCATTCAAAACGCAGTCCTCGGTAAATATAACCTCGGTTACATCCTTCTCACTTGGAACCTTATACATAGTATCAATAAGGGCGGTTTCAAAAATAGAACGCAGACCTCTTGCACCTGTTTTACGCTCAACAGTTAATTTTGCAACAGCTTTAAGGGCTTTAGGCTCAAAGGTAAGCTTAACACCGTCCATACGGAATAATTCCTCATACTGCTTGAGTACAGAGTTTTTAGGCTCGGTCATAATTCTTACCATTGCATCTTCATCCAAAGACTCTAAGGGAGAAATTACGGGTAATCTGCCAACAAGCTCGGGAATGAGACCGAAACGAACTAAATCCTTATGGGTTGCAAGGGGCAAAAGCGCCTCGCGCTCCATATCGGTAGATGCTTTAATTTCAGCACCGAAACCAAGGCTTCCGCTACCAACTCTGCGTTCGATTATTTTTTCAATACCGTCGAAAGCACCAGCACAGATAAACAAAATGTTTGTAGTATCTATTTTAATAAACTCCTGCTGAGGATGTTTTCTTCCACCCTGTGGCGGAACATTAGCAACGGTTCCCTCTAAAATTTTAAGAAGGGCTTGTTGAACACCCTCACCGCTTACATCACGAGTTATAGATGTATTTTCAGATTTACGGCTGATTTTATCTATTTCATCAATATAAATAATGCCGCGCTCTGCCTTTTCGATATCATAATCGGCGGCTTGAATAAGGCGAAGAAGAATATTTTCAACATCCTCACCAACATAACCCGCCTCGGTTAGGGTGGTAGCATCAGTAATAGCAATAGGTACATCTAAAAATCTAGCCAAGGTTGTTGCAAGCAAGGTTTTGCCAACACCTGTTGGTCCTAAAAGTAAAACATTGCTCTTAGCCATTTCTACCTCACGGTTTTTATCCTTAAGGGCATTAATTTTTTTATAATGATTATAAACTGCAACCGACAAGGTTTTTTTAGCCTTATCCTGACCTACTACATATTCGTCCAACTTCGCTTTAAGCTCGGCAGGAGTTGGAAGTTTAAATTCCTTTGCATCCTTAGTGGATTTTTTACCCGATTTTCCACTTTTAGAATTATATTCAGGAAAAATATCGTGGTCGGCATCTATTAAAGAAAAGCAAACCTCTACGCATTGGTCACAAATATATACACCCGGACCTGCAATAAGCTGCATAACCTCATCCTGCGTTTTTCCGCAAAACGAACAAACTACATCTTTTTCGGTTTTTTCCGACATAGGTAGTCCTCCTAACATACATTCACCGTCCGTCTTCAAAACGGGCGGCGAAATTTTTAAAATTATCTTTTTTCAATAACCTTATCTATAAGTCCGTATTCCATTGCCTCTTTAGCAGACATAAAGTTGTCACGCTCGGTATCTCTTTCGATTTCCTCCAAAGCACGACCGGTACGCTCGGCAAGGATTGTATTCAATGTATTGCGGGTTTTTTCAATATGCTTTGCATGAATTAAAATATCAGTTGCCTGACCTTGAGCCTGACCTAAAGGTTGATGAATCATAATTTCACTATTGGGCAATGCCATACGCTTACCCTTGGTACCTGCGGCAAGAAGGAAGGCACCCATACTAGCAGCCATACCAATACAAATTGTGCTAACATCACACTTAATATACTGCATAGTATCATAAATAGCCAAGCCTGCCGAAACAGATCCACCCGGACTGTTAATGTAAAAATAAATATCTTTGTTGGGATCTTGACCTTCAAGGAATAAAAGCTGAGCAATTATAATACTTGCTGATGCATTATCAACCTGATCATTGAGCATAATTATGCGGTCATTTAAAAGACGAGAAAAAATATCATAAGAACGCTCGCCGCGGCTTGTTTGCTCCACAACATAAGGAACTAAATTCATTTTAGGATCCATCATAAATAGTTACCTCCAAAAAAATAATATAATATAATATAGTGTTACCCGACAAGCAAATCATAAGCTGAATATACTCATCGGGTGCCAACCAATACAGACAATGCAAGTATTGGCTGTATTATTACACTTTAATCTTTTAATGCTAAAAATTATTCTGCTTTATCCTCGGTTTTGGTGGTTTTCTTAGCAGTTGTAGTTTTCTTTGCTGCAGGCTTTTTAGCAGTTGTAGTCTTTTTCTCGCCATCCTCAGAAGTTGCTTTCTTGGTAGTGGTCTTCTTTGCGGCGGGCTTTTTAGCTGCAGGTTTTTCTACCTTTTCAGCCTTAGCTTCTTCTTTTTTGGTATATTCCTTTACCTCTGTAATTTTTGCATTCTCTTTTACAAGAGCCATTGCCTTTTGAACGGCAATATCTGCAGAAATATCAGCCTCGGGAACTGCTGCTTTAATCTGTTCAACAGGCATATTATAAGTTTCTGCCATTACACCGAACTCTTTTTCAAGCTCTTCAGCAGTAACTTCGATTTTTTCAAGCTCTACAATCTTCTCAAGAGCAAGACGGATTTTTACCTGACGCTCAGCCTGAGGACGGAAGTTTTCTTTAAGAGCATCTACATTGCCACCCATATACTGCATATAGGTTTCAAGGTTCATACCCTGCATTTGTAAACGATAATCAAAATCCTTAATGCTCTGCTCTACTCTTGCGCGGAACATAGCCTCAGGAATTTCACCCTTAAGACCTTCGGTGAGTTTATCAATAAGTTGATTTTCAACCTCATCATCAGCAGCCTTAACCTTACGCTCTAAGGCCTTAGCCTTAATATCAGCCTTAAGCTCGTCCAAAGTATCAAACTCGCTTACATCCTTAGCAAACTCGTCGTCAATCTCGGGAAGCTCTTTGGTTTTAATCTCGTGAAGCTTAACCTTAAAGGTAGCATCCTTACCAGCAAGCTCTTTTGCGCCGTATTCTTCGGGGAATTTAACATTAACATCAAACTCCTCTTCAGCCTTATGACCAACAATCTGCTCCTCAAAACCGGGGATGAACTGACCTGAACCAAGACCTAATGAATAGCCTTCGCCCTTACCGCCTTCAAAAGCAGTACCATCTACAAAGCCTTCAAAATCAATAACAGCGGTATCGCCAAGCTCAGCAGCTCTGTCTTCAACTGAAACCATTCTGGAATTACGGTCTGCCATACGGTCAAGCTCTGCTTTAACCTCATCGTCAGTAACTTCGCAGATAAGCTTTTCAGCCTCAAGACCCTTATATTCAGAAACCTCTACTTCGGGTTTAGTGGTAAGAGTAACCTTGAAATCAACACCATCTTCCTTGCTGATAGAAACAAGATCAAACTTCATTTCATCTTCAATAACAGTGAGGCCTGCCTCTTTTGCGGCTGCATCAATAGCATCAGCATAAAGAAGGTTAAGAGCATCCTCAAAGAAAACACCCTCGCCATAATATTTTTCAATAATGCTAAGAGGTGCTTTACCCTTACGGAAGCCTTGAACGGAAATGTTCTTTTTCTCTCTCTTATAAACGGTGAGAATAGCATTTCTAAAAGACTCGCCGTCAATAAGAATTTCAAGTTCATAGCGGTTGGTATCAACCTTGTTTGATGTTTTTAAACTCATTGTGTAAACCTCCACAGAATGTTCAAAATTGTTCAAAAAATACTATACCATAAAACTGAAAATTTTTCCACTAAAATTCAGTATTTTTTTCGTAATTTTTTGATTTTTTTATGTTTTTATAATTAAATGATTAAAAATGGGGTAAAATCTATGCAATCAGCCGAAATTAATTTGAATTTTATGCCGTCATATTCCGAAACTACATTGTTAAAACCGCTTCCATGTATATGTCCGTGGTAAACGGTTTTGATATTAAACTCCTTTAAAACGGAAATAATATCATTTGAAACATAATCTCCGTAAACGGGCGGATAGTGTAAAAAAACCAATTTTTCGCCACCTAATTTTTCAGCCGCTTCGAAAGAAAGAAGTAATCTTCCAACCTCTCTTTTTCGAATTTTATCATCCTCGCTTTGGTCATAAAACCAACCTCGGGTACCACAAATAACCCGATTTTCGATTTTAAAAGCATTGTTAAAAAGAAGTTCTACCGAATTAATTTCATTTTCTGCAAAAAATTCATTCACCTTTTTGACTGTACTCCACCACAAATCGTGATTTCCCTTTAAAAGGATTTTTTTACCGGGTAATGCTTCTAAAAACTTAAAATCCTCTAGTGTTTCAGAAAGCTTTAATCCCCAAGAAAAATCACCGGGTAAAACTACTGTATCTTCTTCCTTCACCAATCTGCGCCAATTACTTTTAATTCTGTCGGTATAATTTTCCCACCCACGAAAGACGGTCATAGGTTTATCGGTAGACAAAGAAAGATGTAAATCTGAAATTGTAAATAAAGCCATAACCCACCTCCCAATGAGTATTTTAAAAATTATTGCACATAATAATGTTGCGAAAATTCGCAACAAAAAATTTAAAGGAGCAAATAAAATGGAAAACAAACACGAAATTTCAGGAATTAAATGCAATGTTTCAAACTGTGTTTATCACGCAAAAAATGATGCTTGTGAAGCAGGTATGATTGAGGTTGGCCCTTGTAGCACCTGCAACTGCACAACAGACACCTGTTGCAATACTTTTAAAGCAAAAAACTAGTTTTATTTATGTGAACGGCGTGCGGAATTTCCGTACGCCGTTTCTTTGATTTTTATTTAATATTCAAATACTCTAAAACTGCATCAGCCATATTCTCAGGCTCACAAATATTGTTAAAACGAACCTCTTTACCACGAAGGGCATTAATGGGTGCAGGTGGTGTTGTTTTAGTGAGCTTACTTAACTGTTCAACCGTTTCAAATTCGTCGTTTGATGGCTTTTCACCAAGAGCATCTAAAACACTGGCTGCAAATTTATAAGGACTTGCGGTTGATGCAATAACAGCAGGTCTTTCATCCCCTGTTTTTGCCTTATATTCCTCATAAACTGCAATAGCAACAGCAGTATGGGTGTCACAAAGATAACCATACTTATCATAAACAGCTTTGATGGTTTCTTTGGTTTTTTCATCATCACAAAATCCACCGTAGAAAAGGTCATCAAGCTTGGCTTTTACATCTGCATCAACCTGATATTTACCCTCATCCTTAAGGGCTTTTTGCCACTGAGAGGTCTTTTTATCATCACGGTTACTAATCTCAAAAAGCATACGCTCCAAATTACTGGAAATAAGAATATCCATAGAAGGAGAAATGGTTGTAAAGAAGGAACGGTTACGGTCATAAACACCCGTTTCAAGGAAATCAGTAAGAACCTTATTGGCATTTGAAGCGCAAATGAGCTTTGCAACGGGAACACCCATAAGTTTTGCATAATAAGCGGCAAGAATGTTGCCGAAATTGCCCGTAGGAACTGTAACATTAAATCCGTTTTCAGGATTTTTGCCCCCATTTAAAAGGTCGCAATAAGCAGATACATAATAAACAATCTGCGGCGCTAATCTACCCCAGTTTATGGAGTTTGCGCTTGAGAAAAGCATATTATTCTCTTTGAGTTTTTCGCCCATTTCAGGATCGGTGAAAATGCGCTTTACACCCGACTGAGCATCATCAAAATTACCTTTAATGGCATAAACCGAAACATTTTTACCCTCTTGGGTATCCATTTGAAGTTTTTGCATAGGGCTAACGCCCTCGCTGGGATAAAATACCATAATTTCGGTGCCGTCAACATCCTTAAAGCCTTCAAGGGCGGCTTTACCCGTGTCACCCGAGGTCGCAACCAAAATAACCGTCTTTTTACCGCCCGAAACCTTAGAAGCTGAGGTAGTAAGCAAAAATGGCAATATTTGTAACGCTAAATCCTTGAACGCACAGGTAGGACCGTGCCAAAGCTCTAAAATATCCACATCACCATAAAGATTATAAAGGGGCGCAGGTTTTTCATTATCAAAGGTACCTTTATAGGCGCCATTTGTACAATGGTCAACCTCCTCGGCTGTAAAATCACCTAAGAATTTACCCAAAATAAAGGAAGCGCGGGCAGGATAATCCATTTTACAAAGAACAGAAAAATCCTCACTTGTTAAAGCGGGAATACTTTCAGGCACAAAAAGTCCACCCTCGGTAGAAATGCCCTTGGCTATTGCCGAAGCGGCAGATACCTTAATGCTACTATCACGGGTACTTATATAATTCATAACATCCTCCAAATTTATAAAGCGGCAAAACCGCAGTATCTTTACAACTATTTATTTTCACATATTTTACTGAAAAAAGCAATAGCATTTTCATAAAAAATTTTGTGAATTGTTGATTTTTTAAATCCAACACTACAAAAAGCCTTTGAAAGCTCGGGAATATGGGCAGTTTTGCTAAGCAAGGGTGACATATCAGCGCCATCAAAATCGCTACCAAAGGCAATATTATTTTCCATACCTAAAGAAATAAGAAATTCGGCAGAATGGATAATGCTTTTAAAAACATCGTCTGTGCCCAAAAAGAGTGGATAAAAACAAATTCCGACTATCCCCTGTTTTTCTTTTAGCTTTAAAAGAGCCTCTGTTTTTAAATTTCTTTGATGAGGATTTAAAGCATAAATTCCACTATGGGAAGCCAAAACCTTATCTGCTAGTTCAATTCCCTGTATAGCGGCTTTATGGTTTAAATGCGAAATATCCAAAGCGATTCCAAGACGGTTCATTTCCAGTATAACATCTTTGCCCAAAGCGGTTATTCCTCCACTTCCGTTTGCACCGGAAGCCAAGGCGTTGTCGCCATTCCAAGTAAGGCTTAACATTACTACCCCGTCTTTTTTTAGGGTATAAATTCGGTTAATATCCTCTGCAAGAAACCCCGCATTTTCAACCGAAAGCAAAGCTCCGCTTGATTTTATAGGTAGGTTCGAAATTAGTGGGAAAGCGCACCCTTTCAGATACTGTTTTAAAATTAAGGTTTTGCGATTATAACTTTCAAAAGCATTTTTATCATCATCCCTTAAAAACACAGCCATAACCTGATTATATTTTTTAAATGGATGATTTACTATATCAACAGCCGAAGAATCACGGTTGTTTTCACACAAAATAAGCGGTGTATCAGCATGCAAATCGAAAAAGTTCATATAATTTGCTCCTTTTAATTAAAAAGCATTTTCTATCCAATTCACATCCGCATCTTTTAAATCCTGACGCTTATTCATTGTTATTTCTATTATATCAAATCTTGGTTGAAGGGTGGTTTTACTGCGATAAATAAAGTTTTTAGCGGCGTGTAGCAGACGCTTTCTTTTATCGCTTGTTACTGCCTCGCGGGGAAGGTAGCCTGCGTCATATCTTCTTAGTTTAACCTCCACAAAAAGCACCATATGGCGATTTTCGGCAATAATATCAATCTCACCGCGCTCAGACCTATAGTTTCTGGCGGCAATAAAAAAGCCCTGTTCACGCAAAAATTCTGCCGCTAACTCCTCGCCCGCCCTACCAATTGCGTAACTTGAAATTTCCATCACAATTTTTTAAGAAAGCTAGGTCTATGACATTCTGACGGCCCGTATTTTCTGATTAAATCCATATGCAAAGCGGTACCGTAGCCCTTATGCTTTTTAAACTCATAAAGGGGATATTTTTCATCCAATTCAAGCATAAGTCTGTCACGGGTAACCTTGGCAAGAATTGATGCCGCCGCAATAGACATAGAAAGGGAGTCACCCTTAACAACTGTTTGACAAGGTATTTTTATATCCCTTGGAACCCGATTCCCGTCCACCAAAGCAAAGTCTGCCTTAGTTTGCAAGCCTTCAATTGCGCGATTCATAGCAATAAAGGTTGCATTCAAAATATTGTGTTCTTCAATTTCTTCAACCGATGCAAAGGCAACGGACCAAGCTATTGCGGTTTCCTTAACCACATCAAAAAGTGCTTCGCGCTTTTTCTCGCTTAACTTTTTAGAATCATTAAGACCTTCAATAACTGCGCCTTCGGGCAAAATTACCGCCGCCGCGCAAACGGGACCGGCTAAAGGGCCTCTGCCCGCCTCATCCACTCCGCAAACAAAGCTATAACCCTTTTGTTTTGCGGTTATTTCATAGCTATAATCAGGCATCTTGTTCCTCCACCTTTTCGTCGGCGCTATCAAGTGTTGTTTTACCGATTTTACCTGCTCTGTATTCATCCATAAGCATTACCGCCGCACGCTCGGTATCAATTTCGCCACCGCGAATAACCATACCTCGCTTTCTGCCAATTTCACACAGAATATCGTATGCCTCTGCCTCTTTATCAAGGGTAAATTTATATCTTTCCTCTAAAAGATGACCGTAACGCTCCTTAACTTCATTAATAAAGTTAACGGCAAGGGTTTCGATATCCATTACGGTGTCCTTAACGGCACCTGTACAGGCAAGTCGTATGCCAACTGTTTGGTCATCAAACTTGGGCCACAAAACACCGGGAGTATCTAAAAGCTCTAAGCCGTTATCCACCTTAAACCATTGGTTGGAACGGGTAACACCGGGCCTATCCTCCACCTTTGCCTTGCCCGATTTACACAGACGGTTAATAAAGGAGGATTTACCCACATTAGGTATGCCAACAACCATAATTCTAAGGGGTTTGCCAACCATACCCTTTGCCTTGTTTTGCTCGATTTTTTCTTTTAAAACCTCTCTAACGGCGGCAGGAAAAGCGTTTACTCCCTTACCCGATTTACAGTCCATAGGAAGGGCGGTTATGCCATCATTTGAGAGCTTTTTAATCCACTTGGCGGTTTCAGCAGGGTCTGCCATATCACTTTTATTAAGCAAAATAATAAGGGGTTTATTTACAATGATACCCGCCAGCTCCGGATTTCGGCTACTGACAGGTATTCTGGCATCAGTAATTTCTACAACCGCATCTACCGTTGACAGACTTTCTGTAATTTTTCGGCGAGTTTTCGCCATATGCCCCGGAAACCACTGAATAACATTTCCGTCACTCATTAATCAATACCTCCGAATTTGTTTAGAGGGAAAATGCGAAGCACTGCATGACCTAAGATATATTTAACATTCACCTGACCGTTATCGCCTATATCACTTGTACGGCTATCCTTAGAATCGTTACGGTTATCACCCAAAACAAAAACGCAGTTTTCCTTTACAACAAGAGGGAATTTAACATCTGCCTTACGATAGGTGGGCTCTTTGATATAATCCTCTTTTAAGGCTTCGTTATTAACATAAACTATGCCTTTTTCAAAGTCAATATCTACAGTATCACCCTCGGTAGCGATAACACGCTTGATAATGGGTTCTTCATAGGTACCTGCAACCGATGAATTTTCAGTATTACGGGAAATAACAACCACATCACCCCGTTTTGGAGTGTAAAACATATTGGTTATTATAACGCGCTCGCCATCAAAAAGGGTGTTATTCATTGAGTTGCCGTCGATTGCAACCAATCTGAAAACAAAGGTAAATAAAATTACAACAACTATAACCGAAGCAACTACAACATCCAGCCATTCAAAAATATTAAATATAAAGGCATTTTTGAAGTTTTTTGCAGTTTTTGGCGGTTCGTTTTCCACTTTATGCTCTGCAAGGCTTTCGTCCTTTGCTGAATTTTGGACTTCCCTCTGAGTATCATCAGAATAAAAGTTTCCATCACCAAAAAAGAATTCTTCATTTTTGTCGTTTGTTTGTTGACTCACAATTTTCACCGCCTATAAATATACTAAAATAACGCAAAAAGGGGACAAAATCTTGTCCCCCATTTTTGTAGCTTATTTAATTTGCTCTTTAACCTTGGCAGCCTTACCAACTCTATCACGGAGATAGTAGAGCTTAGCGCGACGAACTTTACCATCGCGAACGATTTCAACCTTATCAACGTTGGGAGAGTGAACGGGGAATACACGCTCAACACCTACACCGTAGGAAACACGGCGAACGGTAAAGGTTTCTGCAATGCCGCTGTTGTTACGGGCAATTACGGTACCCTCGAATACCTGAATACGCTCTCTTTCACCTTCACGAATTTTAACGTGAACCTTAACGGTGGAACCGATTTTAATTACGGGAGCATTTTCCTTAAGCTGACCGGCGGTTAAGTTTTTAATTTGATCCATTTTTAATTTCCTCCTTAATTTGTTTCAGACGTTCATACTTCTAAAGAACAGAGGACCGCCCGCTTCAATGTCGTTTTTACGGCATTGACCCCACTTGTAAGGAACAAGCGTAATCAAATGCTAGAATATAATACCACAAACGGGCACAAAAATCAAGTGTTTTTTTGAAATTTAGTAAATTTGGTATAAATGTTAGGAAAAAGGGTAAATATCCCCTATCTTTAGTGCAAGGTAACATCCCAACCGGCGAGATACCTTGCAAAATGGGTTACATCCTCTAAATTAATTTCGTTATCATCATTTACATCCAATGCCAAGTAATTCACCGAAACCTCATCCCAATCAGCAATAAATTGAGAAATAGATATAAGGTCATTTAGATTGATATTAGTGTTATCATCAATATCCCCAACACGGTAACTATTATTTACAATAATGTTATAATGCCATTTTGCATAATAACCCAAGTAATAATTGCCTTCTTGTATAGGAAAATTTTTATCTTTTATATTACCGCAGTAATAAATATCATTAAGTTTATTACATCCCGAAAAAGCAAAACCAGCTACACCTGACATAGTTTTGGGGATAACAACACTTTTTAGGCTAACGCAATCTCGAAAGATAAACTCATCAATAAAATCCACTTTATTTGGTATTATGATATTTTCAATCGAGGAACAGTATGCAAATGTTTTTTGACAATAATTTATGGATAGTTATGGGATTAAGCGGTGAATTGGAATTTGAAACGCGCAAATTTGCCCATTATATTGTAGGGAATGACCTGCGTGTCATTCCGCCAAAAATATAAATTTGAGGTAATTATGCGGAACAACACGCTGGTTGTTCCCTACGGTTTTAAGGTGAGGTTTACATAAAAAATCGTCCAAATTTGCGAAATACAAATTCGGACGATTTAAAACCATTTTTAGAAATTAAGCAATATTGGCTCTTTGTCAATAGTTGGGGTAAAGAGTTAAAATGAAAAAGATTTACGCAAGCAGTCGCATTATGCGGCTGCTTGTTTGTTATGAAGTTGTTGATGGGAAAATATATGTAAAATACGGTTTCTA
>SVPL01000027.1 GCA_015065925.1 Oscillospiraceae bacterium | reverse complement strand
TCATGGTTTCTAGTCAATTCCATTTTAACGGATTTTTGCCAAATATGCTCTACTTTTTTTATTTTATTTTTAATTTTTCTTCGTAGGCTCTACTTGGTTACCCCAACATTTATTATAGAGCCAAAAATGAATGGGGAAGAAATGGATTTTTCATTTCTTCCCCATTTTTAAGTTTTTATTGTTTAATTTGAAACGCGTGGCGTTTCGCAAATTGAAAATTGAAAATTAATTATTTAACCGATAAATTGTAGTTTGAAAGGCGAAACGCCTTTCAAACGCGTAGGGAACAACCAATGTGTTGTTCCGTATAATTACCACATTTTTTAGGAACGGCACGCTGGCCGTTTCCTACATCTGTTTAATACAATTTCATCTTCAAACCCCAATTTACCTGTGACTTTCCGGGCGCGGAACGAGACTAAGCCAATTGCATAAAACCATCCCGCAATAAAAACGCCTAGCGTTCAAACCCAGATTTATCGGACATTTGTTTTTTACACACAAACATATTACCGTTTTACTTCATTTTCAAGGGGGTTGCCTGCAAAGAAATCGTCAAAGTTTTTAAGGGTTATCTTGGCAATTGCTTCCAATGCCTCCTCGGTTAAAAATGCCTGATGTGAGGTTAAAACAACATTGGGATTGCTTATTAAAAGGGAAAGGGTATCGTCCTTAATTATGGTGCCCGACATATCCTCAAAAAACAAATCGGTTTCCTCCTCATAAACATCCAATGCGGCGCCGCGCACCTTTTCACTTTTAAGGGCATCCAAAAGGGCGTCGGAATCAACCAAGGCTCCACGGGAGGTATTTACTATAAACACACCCTTTTTCATAAGCTCAAAAGCCTCTTTGTTCAAAAGGTGATAGGAGCTTTCGGTAAGTGGACAGTGAAGGGATATTACATCGCTTTGTTTAAAAAGCTCGGTCAGGGGGACATAATCAACCCCAATATTTTGGGCGGGGTAGGGGTCGTAGGCAATCACCTTCATTCCAAAGCCTTTGCATATATCTATAAAAACTCTGCCAATTGTACCCGTTCCTATAACGCCTACCGTTTTGCCGTGAAGGTCTACACCCATAAGTCCCGCAATGCTAAAGTTAAAATCCCTTGTTCGGGTTACCGCCCTTGCCAGCTTGCGGTTTACGGTGAGTAAAAGTCCCATTGCGTGCTCGGCTACCGCGTAGGGGGAATATGCAGGCACGCGCACAACAGGAAGCCTTCCCTTTGCCGCTTTTAAATCTACATTACTGTAGCCTGCCGAGCGCATTGCAAGAATTTTTACATTATTTTCTACTAAAGAGTTTATAACATCGGCGTTAATATCATCATTTACAAATCCGCAAACCCCGTCAAAGCCCGCCGTAATTCCCACCGTGTAGCGGTTTAGCTTGCCTTCAAAATAAACAATTTCGTATCTGCCGTTATTATACTCATCAAACCATATTTTATCATAGGGCTTGGTATCAAAAAAAGCTATTCGTTTCATAAAAAGACTCCTGTATATTAATTATTTAAAGATATTATGCCACATTCCTATTAAAAAATCAACATTCAAAAACCGTTTTCTTTTTTAAAATTTAAATGGTGGGGGGAAAAGGAATTTTTGTCTTGCTATAATATAGTCACACGGTGAGAAGCCGAGGCATTAATTTGAAAAATCAATATCATTTAATACTTCGGCTATGGCGCCACTCACCGTGGAATGACACTTCGGAAAGACGATGAAAGGAGAATTTTTGTGCAAAAAGAAACTGAAAATTTAAACGGCTTAAAGGCGGATGAAAATCTTGTTCCAAGGGCAACGGCGGAAAACCAAATATCCAATAAGAGCGACGGTTCCGTGAACACACCCGCTTTAGATGCCGAAAATCAAAATCCTGCAGATGAGACTAAAGAAATTGACAGCTCAGCCGTCGATTTTGAAGAGCTTATTAAAGGGCCCTATAAGGATGCCTTTGCCAAAAAGGTGCAGGGCATTATAAACAAAAGGTTCAAAGAACAAAAAACTGCTGAAAGTAAATTGGCAGAGCAAAGGGAGTCGGGCAATTTGCCTGACTCAACAGAAAAAGCCACCCAAAGCGGTGAACAAGCCCCCGAAAAGAGCGACTCTACCTATAACAGCCTTATAGAGGCGGGCGTTGACCCCGAAACGGCATATCGTGTCCTCCACCTTGATGAAATTATGGACTCCTCGATGCGTTACGGGGCAGAGCTTGCGGCAAAGCAGCTTGCCGACAGTATCCGCCAAAAGGCAGCAAGACCAAGTGAGTCGGCTCTTACCCAAAAGGGTTACACCGCTAAGACATCTGTTAGCACCCTTACCCCCGAAAAGCGTAGGGAGCTTGCAAAAAAAGCCTTAATGGGTGAACAAATTGGATTTTAAAGGAGAATTTTAAATGAGTGAAGTAATTAAAAACAACGAAGCTACCCTTTCTAATGATATGCGAACCTATTACAAGGATTACCTTTGTGATAATGCAAATGAAAATCTTGTGCACGACCAGTTCGGTCAGAAGCACCCCATACCCAAGGGCAACGGAAAGACCATTGAGTTCAGAAAATACTCACCCCTTCCCAAGGCTACAAAGCCCCTTGCCGAGGGTATTACTCCCGACGGTCAGGAGCTTAAGGTTTCCACCGTTTCTTCCACCGTTGCTCAGTACGGCGGTTGGGTTGGTATTCCCGATATGCTGGAGCTTACCACCATTGATACCAATATGGTACAGGCAACCGAAATTTTAGGCGATCAGGCGGGCAGAACCCTTGATACCGTTACCCGTGAGGTTTTAAACGGCGGTACAAATGTTATGTACGCGCCCATTGTTAAGGATGGCGTTACCACAAATGTAAGCGCCCGTTCCTCTCTCACCGCCGACTCCAAGCTTAGCGTGGACATTATTTTACGCGCCGCCGCAAAGCTTAAAAACAATCTTGCAAAGACCATCAACGGCAGCTATGTTGGTATTATTCACCCCTTTGTTGCATACGACCTTATGCGTAGCGAGGAGTGGATGGATGCGCATAAATATTCGGCTCCCGAAAACCTTTTCAACGGCGAGGTTGGTAAAATCGGCAATGTGCGTTTTGTTGAGTCTAATGAGGCGAAAATTTTTCGTGGTGAAGACCTTACCGCAGAGGCTAGAAGCCTTACTGTTAAAGCATCTGCATCTGCCGCTACTCAGATTTCCGTAAACGAGAAGATTTCCGATGATGATGCCGAAAAGCTTGTTGGCAGAGGTATTATTGTTTCGGGTGAGTTCAGAGAGGTTGTAAGCGCAACCGCTGCCAATGCAGGTAGCGCAACCATTACGGTTGATACTCCCGTTACTGTAACCGCAGGCGCTGTGGTTTATCCCGGTGAGGGCGGTCAGGATGGCATATCGGTTTACTCTACCCTTATTCTTGGCGCCAACGCTTATGGTGTTACTGAGCTTGAAAACGGCGGCCTTGAGCACATTGTAAAGCAGTTAGGCTCGGCAGGTACTGCTGACCCTCTCAATCAGAGGGCATCTGCAGGCTGGAAGGCTACAAAAACTGCAGAACGCCTGGTAGAAAACTATATGATTCGTGTGGAATCCTGTTCTACCTTTGCAGACGAATACGCAAACTAATCTAAAAATCAAATATATAAACTCAGGGTGCTTTTTAGTGCCCTGAGCATTTAAAAATAACGGAGGAATAATTAATATGGCAGAAACAAAAAGCAAAAGCACCGCCGCTTTAGAAAAGGAAATTGCTGAGCTTAAGGCGGCTTTGGGACAAAAGGAGCTGGCAGAGGCTGTAAAGGATAATGGGGTTCGCTCCAATGAGGAATATATGAAGCAGTCTGTTACCATAAAGCTTTTCAAGGATAACGGCAAATATCGTGATGATGTTTATGTAGCCGTAAATGACCGTTCTTTTTTAATAAAGCGCGGTGTTGAGGTTACCGTTCCCCGCTTTGTTGAACAGGCGCTTAAAAACTCCCTTTCTCAGGATGAGTATGTTGCCTCTCTTGTTGAGAAGCTTCAAAACGATTACGAAAACAGCATTTAAGGGTTTAAGGAGGAAAAAATATGTCAAGCTATACCTTAAACATTCAGGTTGAAGGGGGAAGCATATCATCCGATTACAGAGTCCTAACCGCCGATTCGGTTAATTATGTTGAAGCCGCCTTCAGTTTTGACCAAAGCTGGGATAATTTTTTAAAAACCGCTATTTTTCGTGTGGGTGAGCTTGTGTATCATGTACCCTTGGAAAACAACGCTTGTACCATTCCCTTTGAGGTTCTAAAAGAGCCTATAATGTATATTTCGGTGTTTGGAACCTCGGGTAGCAAACGCGCCACCACAACCGAACTGCCCATACAAATTCAAAATAGCGGTTATACCGTTTGTGAACCCTCTGCCCCCACGCCCGACCCTTACAACTATTTTCTTGAAAGGGTTACTGAGCTTAAAAACTCGGCTGAAGCAGCGGCAGAGCAAACTGCAATTGATGCTGAAAATATAGCGACAACTAAAAATGAGGTTTCCTCTCTTGCAGATACCGCAGTTACGGCAAGCGGAGAGGCTAATCAGAGTAATTTTGAAGCGAAGCAGTCGGCATTAGAATCTGAACAAGCCTTGAGCGAGATGCAAAGCCTTTCAAAGGCGATTACTCAAATGCATTCAGAGGTTGCAAGCAATACTGCTCTTGCTCAAAATGCAGCAGCAGAGGCGATAAGCACATCTTTAACTCAGATTGAGGCGCATAATAATCAGGAGAACTCTTTGACGCACCCCGCCATAAGGGAGATTGCCGAAACTGCAAAAACCATTGCTTTAGGCAAGGCAAATTCCCTTTGCTTTGAAACTGAGCAACAGCTTTTAAGTTGGATTTCGGGGGAATATACCCGTCCCGACCTAAAAACCGTAAATGACCTGAAAACAGGTGATAATTTATACATTTTAGAACTGGGAGTCCCCGATTATTGGTGGGACGGC
Organism: Oscillospiraceae bacterium; assembly: GCA_015065925.1. Taxonomy (GTDB): domain Bacteria; phylum Bacillota; class Clostridia; order Oscillospirales; family Acutalibacteraceae; genus UMGS1279. The sequence goes on along the minus strand of SVPL01000027.1, from coordinate 29,627 downwards.
GCTAATATTCAGCCCCTTGGAGCAGAAAAGCCTGATTTTTCAGACTATTACACCAAAAACCAAATAGATGCCCGTCTTACCAATGCCAGCTTTGAGCTTATAGGTGTTGATGAATATTATTCTATGTACCAAAACGGCAGTTTGGAAGCAGGCAGAATTTACTTTGTTTTTGAGGAGGAATAAGATGACTCTTTTTAATATTATTTCTGCTGTTGAGGAACGGTTTTCCTATTGCGATACAAAGGAAGTAACCAAAATTGTCAGGGGTCTTGAGCAACGGATTATTGACGAAATATTTTCGCCATACGGTATAGAGCTTTCCATTAAGTGTGATGAGGAGATAAAAAACATCTATGCCCCTCTTATTTTGAACGATGAACATATTTTGCTTTATGTTTATTATGTATTTTCGGTATTGGCTCTTAAGGAAATGGATATAGACTCTGCAAATGCCTATTCAGTTGCCTTTAACGAAAAGTTTGCCGAGCTTTCTGCTTCTTACAGACGAAAAAATATACCTATTAAAAACACAAAGTTAAGCGGAGGGGTTTAAATGAAGCTACCTTTTTTAAATTCATCTGTAAAGTGGATTGAGGAGAAGGGCGGATTTAACGGAATAGGGGAAAATCAACTTTCCGACGCTTTAAATCTGCACTGCTCTGATATCTGTCATACCCGTTTGTCGCGACAGGAGGCATTTGTTTATGACTCCCCACCCGACCAGATTATAAAATGCAACAATTTTATTTTTTTAAGGTACGGCAACACCTTAAGGCAGGTGTTTATGGATGATGACGGCATTTTAAATCAGACCGCCGCCATCTATGAATTATCAAAACTGCCAACATATACCGACCGAGAAGTCATACTGTGGAATAATAGATTTTTTGTATTTCCTGACAATATATACATAGGTTATGATGTGTGGAAGACCTTTGGTGAAAACAATTCTCTTAAGGTGGCGTTGCCCTTTATAAATGCCCGAACTTTTTTTTATACCTCAGATGCGTCCTCCTCCGCTTTTTGCGATGAGTCACAAAACCTTAAGGTAGGTATGAAATTCCGCCTGACCTATGATTATGTTTCAACAGAGTATACTATAAAAATTATTGAAACAAAAACCGCCCTCGCCGAGGACGGTGTGAGCTTAATAGAGGTTGGGAAAAGAATAACTCTGGATAAGGATGTTTCAAATTATAACTCCCTGCCTGCAGGTCTTAAAATTGAATACTGTGATCCAGCCAATCGTCCTATGGAGAACGATTTAACGGTGGGCTTTAATCATAGTGTTGCCTTTTCGGGAAACAAAATGACTATAACCTCATTAGACACCTCATATTCCATTCCTCTTGATGAATTTTTTAAGGTTGGGCAACAGGTTGAAATAGCGGGAAGCTCGGTTGATTTAAACAACCTGTCTTTGAAAATCACCGATATTAAGGACAATACTCTATATTTTGACGGAGCTTTTACCGCCAAGGATGAGGAGAATGGAACCGTAATCACAGTAAAACCCATTATCCCAAAATTTTCTCATCTTTTAATAACAGAGGACCGACTTTTTGGTGTTGATAATGAAGAAAAAAAGCTTCATATTTCTGCTCTTAATAATCCTTCTTTATTCTATGATAACGCGTCCGAGCCGAAGGATGCGTGGTCTATGAATTTAAGCGAGGAGTGTACGGGACTTACCCTGTGGAAGGATAGCGTTATTTGCTTTACCGAAAACGGAGGCTTTAGAATTTTAGGCTACAACGCAACTAATTTCGGTGTAAGGCAGTTATCCCTGAACGGAATAAAAAAGGGGTGTGAAAAATCCCTTTCGCGGGTTGGAGACACCCTGTTTTATTGCTCCGATAAGGGCGTTATGCGTTATTCGGGTGGAAGCGATAATGCGATTTTTCATTCGAATTTACAAATCCGTAATGTGAAAAAAGCAACAAATGACGGCGTATATGTTTATATGCTGACAGATGACAGAATATGGGTTTATGACACGGTTACATCCTTTTGCTGGAGCGAGGATAATAAAAAGGTTTGGGATATTTTTAACTTTAATTCTAATATATATTTTGCCTTGCATCAAGGACTTTATATTGCTAAAGGCGAAGGGGATGCGCGGGTTAATTGGAGCTTTAAATTACCCTTTTTACCAAACGAAAAATACCAAAGGGTTGCGCCGAATTATTTAAGTCTTACCTATTTAAATAACACCGACTGTGTAATTAATATTTATTACAGAGCCTTTGGTGAAGCTATTTGGAAGACCTGCGGTACCTATCAGTTAAAGGATGAAGGAAGTATAAAGCTTCCGTTGCCTAAGGGTTATTGCAATGGCTTTGAAATTAAATCTGACGGCTATGGAATGTTTTGCCCAAAGATGTGGAATGTAAATTACCGAAGAATAAAATAAAAAAGATTCGCCAAATTTTAAGCGAATCTTGAAAAATAAATTAAAAGCTTATAATTCCTGAATGCTCCAAAAGTATTTTCAGTCCCATAAGAATAAGTATTGCACCACCAAAAAACTCTGCTTTGGATTTGAATTTGCAGCCTACCGTTCTGCCCAGTAAAACACCTGCGGCAGAAATCATAAAGGTTATCACACCTATGAGTGAAACCGAACTTACAACATTCACCTTTAAAAATGCAAGAGTGACACCAACTGCCAAAGCATCTATGCTGGTTGCAACCGCCAAAGGCAACATACTTTTAAAGGAAAAGTCATCAGTATGATTTTCTTCGTCCTTTGAAAAGGATTCCCTTATCATATTCGCGCCTATAATTCCAAGCAGAGCAAAGGCTATCCAATGGTCAACAGACTCTATGTACTGGCGGAAATTTACGCCTAAAAAATAGCCTATAAGTGGCATAAGCGCCTGAAAACCACCAAAATAAAGTCCTGTTATTAAAAGATGACGGGGCTTTATTTTTTTAACGGTAAGACCTTTGCATATGGCAACAGCAAAGGCGTCCATAGCTAGAGCAATCGCCATACCCAGTTGTTCAATAATACTCAAACTGTTCAGACCTTTCTTTTTAAAAGCAATATTTTGCAATAAAGAGATAAATTGTAGTTTGAAAGGTGAAACGCCTTTCAAACGCGTAGGGAACAACCAATGTGTTGTTCCGTATAATTACCACATTTTTTAGGAACGGCACGCCGGCCGTTCCCTACGATGTAATTCGCCAATTTGTGCGATAACCCCCAATTTTATCGGTTAATAATTTCAATTTTAAATTTTAAATTTTCAATTATTTTATGCGTGGCAGCCTTCACAATCGTGGCAATCGTGTACGGGTTCTCCCAAAATGGGGGTGGGATCAATACCCTGTTTTTCATAGTAGTCGCGAAGGGCTGCTTTAATTGCCTGCTCTGCCAAAACGGAGCAATGGATTTTGTGTGCGGGAAGTCCGCCTAAGGCCTCAACAACTGCCTTGTTGGAAAGCTCAACCGCCTTTTCAATGGGTTGACCCTTTATCATTTCGGTTGCAATGGAGCTTGTGGCAATTGCAGATGCGCAACCGTAGGTTTTAAACTTAACATCCTCAATAATTCCGTTTGAAATTTTAAGAAAAATCTTCATTATATCTCCGCATTTGGCATTACCAACCTCGCCAACACCATCGGCGTTTTCAATCTCTCCAACATTGCGGGGATTGGTGAAATGTTCCATAACCTGTTCAGTATACATAGTTTTTTCTCCTTAATTTTTTTCTTCCGACTTAATTCTGTCCCAAAGGGGAGACATACTGCGAAGTCGGTCTATTATTTCGGGAAGAACAGATAAAATATAATCTGCATCCTCCAAGGTGTTGTCATCGCTAAAGCTGAGTCTGAGCGAGCCGTGGGCAATTTCGTGGGGTAAACCAAGACTAAGCAGCACATGGCTTGGGTCAAGGGAGCCTGAAGTACAAGCCGAGCCCGACGATGCTGCAACACCCTTTAAATCCAACATAAGAAGCAAAGATTCGCCCTCAATACCCTCAAAACAAAGGCTCACATTACCGGGAAGGCGGGAGACTCTGTCGCCGTTTACTCTACTGCGCTCAATTTTTAAAGCGCCTTCCATTATTCTGTCACGGATTTGGGTGAGCTTTTGATTTCGCTCATTCATATTTGCGGTGGCAAGCTCTAAAGCCTTGCCCATTCCCACAATACCTGCGGTGTTTTCGGTACCTGCTCTGCGACTGCGTTCTTGTGCGCCGCCATCAATAAGATTGGGAATTACCACACCCTTACGAATATAAAGGGCGCCTACACCCTTTGGACCGTGGAATTTGTGAGATGACATTGAAAGCAGGTCGATATTTTCAGCCTTAACATCTATTTTTAGATTTCCCACAGCCTGAACGGCATCGGTATGAAAAATAACGCCGTGTTTTTTGCATATTTCACCAATTTCAGCAATGGGCTGAATGGTGCCTATTTCGTTATTGGCATACATTATGGTAACTAAAGCGGTATCCTCGCGGATTGCCGATTCAAGGTCCTCTAAACGCACAATTCCGTTTTCATAAACGGGAAGAAGTGTGATTTCAAAGCCGTTTTTCTTTAATCTTTCTAAGGTGTGGAGAACGGCGTGATGCTCAAAAGCGGTGGAAATAATGTGCTTTTTGCCCTTTTTTGCCATAGCCTCGGCAGTGCCCTTAATTGCCCAGTTGTCCGACTCACTACCGCCGCCTGTGAAGTATATTTCCCTTTGCTCGGCGCCAATTGCTGCAGCTACCTGACCGCGTGCCCTTTCAACCGCCATTTTTGCTCTGCCGCCAAGCTCATAAAGACTGGAGGCATTGCCGTATTCGGTTGTAAGGTAGGGCATCATTTCCTCCAAAACGGGTTTGGAAAGAGCCGTTGTTGCCGCGTTATCAGCATAAATAAAGCCTTTCATATTTAAAACATCCTTTATATGGTGTATATTTTTACTATTTCTATTGTATACCATTTTAGTATAGTTTTCAATAGATTTTTTAAAAAATGTATGAATTGCCGTAATTTTGTAAACTGTAACAAAAAAATATACTTCTTTAAAGTAGTCGATGGAAAAAATAACATAATAACACCTTTTTGGGGAATAATTTTAGGGGTGATTAGATGTTAAAGGTAATTGTAAGAACCATTTTAATGTACATTTTTGTCAGCATAAGTGTGCGGCTTATGGGTAAAAGGCAGATAGGGGATATGCAACCCACCGAGCTTGTTGTAACCTTGCTGATTTCGGAAATTGCCGCCATTCCCTTGCAGGATATTTCCCAGCCAATCAGCATAGGATTGGTTGCAATATTTATGCTTGTGCTTTTGGAGATTTTGGCGTCTGTTATAATTCTTAAAAATCTAAGGCTTCGCAGAATATTCAGCGGAAAATCGGTTGCCATAATAAAAAACGGGGTTATTGACCAAAAGGCGATGAAAAGCGTAAGACTAACTGTTTTTGATTTGGTGGAGATGCTTCGTATGCAGGGGGTTTTTGAGCTTGATGATATTGAAAGCGCATTTTTGGAGGTAAACGGAAATTTAAGTGTGCGTCAAAAACCTAAAAAAGCTCCCGTCACCCCCGAACAGCTTGAAATTGATGCTCCCGATAACGGTATTCCTATGACCGTTATAAGCGACGGTACGGTGGTAGACTCCTCCCTTAAATTTTTAAATTTAACCCGTGACGATTTAAATATAATCCTAAAAAAGGAAAACAAAACTGCCCGTGAGATTTTTTTAATGACTCTTAATAAATCGGGGCAGAGCATTATTATAGAAAGGGACCAAAAGCAATGAAAAGACTTATAGCAGCCGCAGTTATTGCGGTTTTGGTGTTTACGGTAAGCTATGTTGGAATGATTATTATAAATTCCACTGCAAAAGAGGTGGAGGAGAAAATCGAAGAAATACAAAAGCTTTCTTTTGAGGATACGGGAAAAAAGGCAGAAGATTTTTTCTATTTTTGGGAGAAAAAAAGGGAACTTATGGCGGTGTTTGTTAACCACGAAAAGATTGATGAAATAGGCAATCTTGCCGCCAGAATGGTATCGGCAGAAAGAAGCAAAAATTCAACCGATTTGTTTGAATCGGCAAACGAAATACTTTTTATTATTCGCGGTATTGCCGAAGATGAAAGCTTTAGTCTATACACTTTGCTTTAATTGAATTTGTGCGTTTTGGCACAAAATACCTAAAATTAGTGCAAATTCAACAAAAAAAGATTGATATGTTTGTGATGTTCGTCGAATTTGGGTATTTAAAAATCAAAACAAATGTGGTATAGTATATACAGTGAAGAAAAACGCTTCACCCCCCAAAATGCTAATGTCTTTTTTTTATAAATATATCTCCCTAAAACGAAAACAGGCGGTTCGGTAAGAACCGCCTGTTTTCGTTATTTTATGCTTTTAAAGTATTGCGCTCGCTTATTTAATATGGTACAATAAACATATTGAATAATTTTTAACTGGAAGGTAAAAAATGTTAAAATCTGATATTAAGGCATTTGAGATTTATAAAAACATCTATTTTGTGGGTAGCAGCAGAGTTTCTGTACATATAGTAAGAAGCAAAATGGGACTTATAATGCTGGATACGGGCTACCCTGATATGTACGACCAAATTTTAAACAGTATGGCAGATTTAGGTCTTGAGCCCGAAAAAATATGCGCTATCTTCCACACTCACGGGCATATTGACCATTTTGGTTGCACCCTTAAATTTAAAGAAATCAGCGGTGCTAAAACCTACATAAGCGCTATTGACAATGAAATTACAAATGGCAATCGCAATCTCTCTTGGGCGGATGAATTGGGTTATCCCCGTCCCGAGCCTTTTAACTGTGATGTTTTAATAAATGACGGTGATGTTTTTGATTTTTCGAATGTAAAAATCCGTTCCCGCCTTACCCCCGGTCATACAGAGGGAGTTTTATCCTACTTTTTTGAAATGGAAGATAAAACCGTTGCCGCTATGCACGGTGGTGTGGGAATGAACACTCTTAATAAAGATTATTTAATAAAAAATGGTCTGCCCTTAACCCTTATAGATGAATTTTTAAAGGGGCTTGAGACTTTAAAATCCGAAAGGGTGGATTTGGTGCTTGGAAATCACCCACAGCAAAATTCAACCTCTCAAAAGCTCGAAGCCGTAAATAACGGAAAATGCGTTTTGGATAAAAACGAATGGCAAGAGTTTTTAAATATATACAAAGAAAAAATTTTAAATATGATTTGCCAAGAAAAAGGTGAGCAAAATGGTGAATGAAAACACTATGAAAATTATCGAATTTAAAATGGAGGGCGAATTCCCCGACCTTTTAACCTTTAAAAACGGTCAAGCGGTTAAAACAGCGGAGGATTGGCAAAATAAAAAAGCCGAGATGCAAAAGGATGTTATTGACCTTCAGTTTGGCACGAAGCCTCCTGCCCCCGAATTTTTAGAGGTTTATCCAACCTATTTGGGCGGCTCACCCGCTACCTACCTTATAAAAACGGGTAAAAAGGATGCTCCCGTTTGTTTTAGTATGTCGGTTTTTATGGCGCAAAACCAAAAAGCCCCCGTTGTTATTACGGGTGATGCCTGTTTTAAATATATGTATGATAAAGAATATATAAACACCTTTTTAGATGCAGGAATACATTTGGTTTGCTTTAACCGTACCGAGCTTGCCCCCGATATTGCCCAGTATAATGTTAACTCCCTTTCTGAGGATTTTGCCGTAAGGGATATAGCGCAAAAAATTTATGATGATACAATCGCAAAGGGTAACTGTGGCGGTCAGCTTAAAAATGCCTATCCCGAATATTCCTTTGGTGCCATTGGCGCTTGGGCGTGGGGATATTCAAGGTGCGTAGATGCTTTAACCCTTCTTGGCATTGCCGATATGGATTTTATAACATTTACAGGTCACTCCCGCGGGGGTAAAGCCTGTGCCTTGGCGGGCGCGTTGGACGAAAGAGCCTCCATTGTAAACCCAAATGCCTCCTGCTCGGGCGGTTACGGAAGCTACCGCGTTAAAATCAAGGCAGAGGTCAACGGTGTAATCAAGGAAAGCGAGCCGTTATCCAACCAGTTTTACAATTTTCCCGCTTGGCTTGGAGAGGGTATGAGAAAATTTGTGGATAATGAAAGCGAAATTCCTTTTGACTCCCATCATCTAAAAGCAATGGTTGCGCCACGCACCCTTTTTGTTTCGGAATCGGCAGATGATATTATGGCAAATCCCGTTGGTTCCTACCTCACCACCGAAAAGGCGGGGAAGGTGTTTGAGCTTTTAAATGTAAAAGAAAATCTTATTTGGTATTTCCGTCGCGGTCCCCATTACCAAACTGTTGAGGATGTAACTCAGCTTGTAAATGTCATTCGCCACAAAAAGTACGGCGAGCCACTTAATGATAAGTTCTTTAAAATTCCCTTTAATAAATCAAAATTAGTATAGGTCGTGTAAAAATGTCTGCAAAAAAGCTTACAAAGGATTTTACAAACGGCAGTATACCAAAACAGCTTTTTTGGTTTGCTCTGCCCTTTATGGCTTCAAACGCCCTTCAGGTGCTATACAGTACCATTGATATGATAATTGTTGGTAATTTTGTTGGTACTGCGGGACTTTCAGCCGTATCTCAAAGCAGTCAGATAATAAACTGCACCACAATGCTTTGTCTTGGTGTTTCAAGCGCAGGGCAGGTTTTGGTATCGCAGGTGTTGGGCTCGGGCAAAAAACGAGAGCTTAATAGTATAATCGGTACGCTTTTTACCATTATAACGGCGTTTTCCTTAGTGCTGTCGGTTGCCATCCTCCTTTTTTCGAACTGGCTTTTAAAAACCATTAATGTGCCTGAGGAATCCTTTTCAATGGCAATGGAATATCTTATTATATGCACTGCGGGACTTGTTTTAACTGCGGGCTACAATACCGTTTCATCCATTCTTCGTGGAATGGGGGACTCCAAAAGGCCTCTGCTTTTTATAGCAATAGCGTCGGTAATTAACCTTGTTTTGGACTATCTTTTTACAGGTCTTTTGGGATGGGGAGTTGCAGGCGCCGCTTGGGCAACCATAATAGGTCAGGGCGTATCCTTTGTATTTTCACTTTATTATCTTTATAAGCATAGAAAGGAGTTTGGCTTTGATTTTAAGCTAAAAAGCCTTATCCCTAACAAAAAATATTCGGGAATGATAGTCTCCCTTGGTACACCAATGGCTATACAGTCGGGATTTATAAACATTTCAATGCTTTTTGTTAACTCCCTTGTAAACGGCGTTGGAGTTGTGGCTTCTGCAACCTTTGGCGTAGGTGTGAGAATTGATGATATTATAAACAAGCTATGTATGGGAATACAGTATGCCGTAATTCCTATGATTAGCCAAAATACAGGGGCGGGAAAGCAAAAAAGGGTGCAAAAAACAGTTTATTGGGCTTGGATTTATTCGGGAATATTTACTGTTTTTTGCATTGGACTATATCTGTTTTTCGGAAAGGAGTTTTTTATGCTTTTCTCAGACGACCCCGCAGTTCACCAAATGTCGGGAACCTTTATTTCGGCAATTCTTTGGATGTTCCCCGCCTTTGCCATAATGCGCGGAAGCGGAGCCTTTGTGCAGGGAATAGGTAACGCAAAATTCAGTATGGTGCTTGCAATTTTAGATGGCGTTGTGCTTAGAATAGGTCTTAGCTGGCTGTTTGGAATTGTTTTTGATTTAGGATTTTACGGCTTTGTTTTGGGCTACGGACTTGCCCCTTACGGCTTTGCTCTGCCCAGTATGATATATTTCTTCTCAGGCATATGGAAAAAACGAAAAACCCTTGCGGATGAGGTTTAAAACGCGTTGCGTTTCGCAAATTGAAAATTAATTATTTAACCGATAAATTGAAATTTGAAGATTAGATTATATTAAACAGATGTAGGGAACGACCAATGTGTCGTTCCGTATAATTACCACATTTTTTAGGAACGGCACGCTGGCCGTTCCCTACGATATAATTCGCCAATTTGTGCAAGAAATCCCAATTTATTGGATGCCACAAACCACGCCCGCGGGATTATTAACCGCCCGATTTATGGGTTTATACATTCGCGTGCATGGATGAAACGCCACGCGTTTCAACCCCCAATTTATCGGGTATAAAAATTCTGCATTAAAAACTTAAAAACAGGGAAGAAGCGAGTGGATTTTCGCTTCTTCCCCGTTTATTTTAATTAAATTGGTTATTTTATCGGTTTTTAAAAGAATATGTTATTTAATCTGCTTTATTAATATGCATTAGTTTTATTAAAAGAGTTTATACTTAATATCGTACTCATTATAACGCTCACTAAAGTCGGCGTTTGTCTCAGATTTAATGCCTTTTAAGTATTTATGAGTATCAAAGCTGTCGTGCGCAACCTCAATCATTGCAACGGCTATATTGGAGCAATGGTCGGAAACACGCTCGAAGTTGTTAAGAAGGTCGGAAAGCACAAATCCAAGCTCAATGGTGCAATCACCCTTTTGAAGTCTTGAAATATGGTTTGCCTTAATTCGTGCAGTAAGGCTATCTACAACCTGCTCTAAAGGTTCAACATCCTTGGCAAGCTCCAGATTATTTTCCTCAAATGCGGTAACCGTAATGGTAATAATTTCTTCCAATGCAGAGGAAAGAATTTTAAGCTCCTCTCTGGCCTGCTCGCTAAACGAGATGTTTTTATCGGCAATCTCCTTAGCAACTCCCAAAAGGTTAACCGCGTGGTCGCCTATACGCTCAAAATCACCAATGGTGTGCAGTAATTTGGAAACCTCATGGCTATCCGACTGGGAAAGGTCCTTGCTGGATATTTTAACAAGGAAGGAGCCCAATTTATCTTCATATTTATCAAGAGATTTTTCATCCAGACGAACCTGCTCGGCAAGCTTTTCATCAAAGCCGTCTCCGTTCTCAGCCTTGCGGGCAAGATTGGTTGCATTAAGGAAGGTTTCCCTTGCAAGCTTTGCCATTTTTACGGTGTGGTTATCACACTCAGCAAGCGCAAAGGAGGGGGTGTTAAGAAGTCGTTCATCAATAAAGGATTGCTTTTCTTCCTCTTTTGCATCGGGAATAATTTTCTTTGCAAGATATACCAAAAGGTTTGTAAAGGGAACAAGCAAAAAGGTTGTAAAGGTATTGAATATTGTATGACAAAGGGCAATTTCCTGAGCATTAATATTGGTGGATAAAGCGTTTTTAATGGGCTCAACCAATAAATAAATGGGCAGATAAATAATTAAAACAACAACTGTACCAATAATATTAAATAAAACATGCACTGCGGCAACGCGCTTTGCATTTTTTGTAACGCCTATACTGGAGATAAGCGAGGTAACGCAGGTACCGATGTTTTGTCCCATAATAATGGGAATAGCCATATTAAATGTAATAGCCTTAGTTTCAATTGCAAGGGTTTGTAAAATACCAACACTCGCCGCTGAGCTTTGAATAATACCTGTGAATATTGCACCAACCGCAACACCCACAAAGGGATTATTAAATATGCTTATGAAGGATTTAAAGGTTTCAATATTTTCGTCTGCCGCAAGGGGCTTAACGGCGTCGCCCATAAGCTGCATACCAAACATCAAAACGGCAAATCCAACAAGAATTGTACCAATATCCTTTTTTCGCTCACTTTTTGACATCATTATTAAAATGATACCTATAAGGGCAACAATAGGTGAAAAATTAGCAGGCTTTAAAAGTGAAATTAAAAAGTTTCCAATTCCACCGCCCTCGCCGCTTTCAATACCCGCAAGGGAAAGAATCCAGGCCGTAAGGGTTGTGCCTATGTTAGAACCAAAAATAACGCCAACTGTCTGTTCAAGCGCCATAATGCCTGAGTTTACAAGACCAACCAACATAACCGTAAGGGCGGAGGATGACTGCATAGCAATGGTAATACCTGCGCCAAGTCCCATACTGGCAAATTTATTGGCGGTCATTTTCTTAAGGGTTTTTTCCATTTTGCCGCCTGCAAGCTTTTCCAAACCGCCCGACATAGCATTCATTCCGTAAAGGAAAAAAGCAAGTCCACCCAAAAGGGTAAAAATAGGAAAAAGAATTGCTGATAAATCCATTATTATCTGCTCCTTGATTTTTATAATGCAGGTGAAATTATTCGCAAATTCCCCCACGCTACACCAATTATACATAAAAAAACAGTTTATTGCAATAGTTTTTCGCTTTTTCGAATGTTGTCTATTATCGAAATTTTGAATGGATATTATTAAAATTATTAAAAGTTCGTTAAATTTTATCCTTTTTCGTTGCAATGATAATAAAAATATGGTATAATAAATGGGTATTTAAGAAAAAAAGAAAATTAATTCCCTGAAAGGCAGATGATAATATGGATAGGGAACTGTTTAATGTTACCCCCAAAATGCATGAGCTTGCTGAGCTTTGTGTATCACGAAGTATGATTGAGCCTGAGCTTTATAAAAAGTATGAAGTAAATCGCGGTCTCAGAGACCAAAAAGGTAACGGCGTTATAACCGGTCTTACCGAAATTAGCGAGGTCAACTCCTTTAAGATGATTGACGGGGTAAAAACTCCTATTGAGGGCGAGCTTTTTTATCGCGGCGTGCATATCAAAGACCTTACAAACGGCTTTATGAATGAAAAGCGTTTTGGCTTTGAGGAAACTGCCTATTTATTGCTTTTTGGTAAACTGCCTACTACAGAACAGCTTAAGGAATTTAGTGAGCTTTTGGCATCCTACCGCAAGCTGCCTGTTAATTTTGTGCGCGATGTTGTTCTTAAAGCCCCTAATGCAGATATGATGAACTCTTTGGCAAAAAGTGTGCTTACCCTTTACAGCTATGACCATCACGCCAATGAAAATGATGTTCCCAATGTGCTGCGTCAAAGCTTGCAGTTAATCGCGCTTTTCCCACTTCTTTCGGTTTACGGATATCAGGCATATAATCACTATATTTTAAACAACAGTCTTATTATCCACAACCCCGATCCCAATCTCAGTACGGCTGAAAATCTTTTGCATATGCTTCGTCCCGACAGTAAATACACCGAAGCCGAGGCTAGAATTTTAGACCTTGCATTGGTGCTTCACGCCGAACACGGCGGCGGTAACAATTCCACCTTTACCACCCATGTTGTAACCAGCTCGGGCACCGATACCTATTCTACAATGGCGGCGGCGCTCAGCAGTCTTAAGGGCCCCCGTCACGGCGGTGCAAACATTAAGGTTGTGCAGATGTTCAACGATATGAAAAACACCCTTAAGGATTGGGAGGATGAAGACGAGATAGCCGATTATTTAAGAAAGCTCCTTCATAAAGAAGCCTTTGATAAAGCAGGCCTTATTTATGGTATGGGACACGCAATTTATACATTAAGTGACCCCAGAGCCAAGATTTTCAAAGAATTTGTCGGTGTTCTTTCTGCCGAAAAAAATCGCGAAAAAGAGTGCAATCTTTACAAGGCGGTTGAAAGAATTGCGCCTAAAATCATTGCCGAGGAGCGTAAAATCTACAAGGGCGTTAGCGCCAATATAGATTTCTACAGCGGTTTTGTTTACGATATGCTAGGACTCCCCTTAGAGCTTTACACCCCGATTTTCGCTATTAGCCGAATTGTGGGTTGGAGTGCACACCGCATTGAAGAAATTATAAATATGGGTAAAATTATTCGTCCTGCCTATATAAGCGTTTCGCCTCAGGTTGAATATATCCCCCTTAAAAACAGAAAATAGAATAACAAAATAATCCGACCGCAGTTTTTTCACTCTGCTTTCGGATTATTTTTATAAATCTTTTTAAAAGGAGCTTTTAATATGTCACTAAATATTCCTACTCCCCATATAAATGCCAATAAAGGCGATTTTGCCAAGACTGTTTTAATGCCGGGCGATCCTTTAAGGGCAAAATATATTGCCGAAACCTACCTTGAAAATCCAAAGCAGGTTAATTCGGTGCGCAATGTTTTGGGCTATACGGGATTTTATAAAGGTGCCCCTGTTTCGGTAATGGCAAGCGGTATGGGTATGCCCTCAATAAGCATTTATTCTTATGAGCTTTTTGAAGGCTACGGCGTGGAAAACATTATTCGTATTGGTACCGCAGGCGCCCTTAATAAGGATTTAAAAATAGGTGATGTTGTGGTTGGTATGGGTGCTTCAACCAATTCGTCATTCATTAAGGAAAACGGTTTTTCAGGTCTTTCCACCATTGCCGATTATGGGATTTTAAGCACTCTTTGCGATGTTGCAAGGAGTCGCGGTACAACACTGAATGTAGGAAATTTATTTTCCACCGATATTTTTTACGGTGACTCGAATTTTGCAGAAAAATGGTCATCGGTAGGTGTACTTGCCGTAGAAATGGAGGCGGCGGCACTTTATTTTAATGCGGCAAAGCTGGGTAAAAAATCCCTCGCAATCTGCACCGTTTCGGATAATCTCGTAACGGGTGAGGTATCCTCGGCTGAGGAGAGACAAACCGCCTTCAACGAAATGATGCTTCTTGCTCTTGAAACGGCAGTTAAATTAAATAAGCAGGCATAAAATATAGATGTAAAATGTAATAAAGAACAGATTTATAACAATATATAGTAATTTAATGTAAGTTTTTCTTGACATATACACCAAATAGGTATAAAATAATATGTGGTATATTGGGTCGTTAGTATTTATACTTGCGAAATATTTGGTTTTTACGCTTTGGCGGGTGTAAAAATCTACAAATATATCGGCCGAAAGGTCAAAAAAGTCGGCAGGTGAAAACCCTGCTTACAACGCGTAGTCCCAATGCTTTGCAGGGGCAAAACGCTTTATTATATAAGGAGGTGCATTTTATGCCCACAAGTCCGTTATTTTACATAATCGCGGTGGTTGTTGCTGTGATTATAGGTGTTGTGTGTTTTCTTGCAGGTTCGGCTTTTCGTCGTAAGGCAGACCGCACAGCCATAGGTTCTGCAGAGGACGAGGCTCGCAAGATTTTAAGCGATGCCCTTAAAAACGCAGAGGCTAAAAAGAAGGAAATATTAATCGAAGCCAAGGATGAAATTCACAAACAGCGTTCTGAAGCCGATAAAGATATTCGCGAGCGCCGCAGTGAGGTTCAACGATTAGAACATAGGCTTCAACAAAAGGAAGAAAATCTTGACCGTAAGGTAGATAATCTTGAGGTTAAGGAAGAAAAAATTGCAAAACGCGCTAAAGAGGTTGAGGAAAAGCTTGTTGAGGTTGAGCATTTGAAAAAAAGCCAGTTTGAAATGCTGGAAAAAATTTCAGGTCTTACCGCAGAGCAGGCTAGGGAACAGCTCCTTTCTATGTTGGATGGAGAGCTTAACCACGATAAAGCCGTTAAAATTTTGGAATTTGAGCAACAGTTTAAGGAAGAAACCGACCAAAGGGCAAGAGAGCTTATTTCTCAAGCCATTCAGCGTTGCGCTGCCGACCATTCATCCGAAGCTACTATTTCTGTTGTAGAGCTTCCCAATGATGAAATGAAGGGACGCATAATCGGTAGAGAGGGTAGAAATATCCGTGCTCTTGAAACCGCAACAGGTGTTGACCTTATTATTGACGATACTCCCGAGGCTATTACCCTTTCCAGTTTTGATCCTGTTCGTCGCGAAATTGCTCGTTTGACTCTTGAAAAGTTGATTTTAGACGGTCGTATACATCCTGCTCGCATTGAGGAAACCGTAGCCAAGGCAAAGGCTGAGGTTGAGCACACCATCAAGCAGGAGGGTGAACGCGCAATGCTTGAGGCTGGTCTTCACAGCCTGCATCCCGACCTTATTCGTTTGCTTGGTAGACTTCATTACCGCACAAGCTACGGTCAAAATGTACTTAACCATTCTATGGAGGTTTGCCATTTGGCAGGTCTTATGGCTGCAGAGCTTGGCGAGGATGTAACCCTTGCCCGTCGCGCAGGTCTTCTTCACGATATCGGTAAAGCCATTGACCACGAGCAGGAAGGCTCACATATTCAGCTTGGTGTTGAAGCGGCTAAAAAATGCAAGGAAAGTGAAGCGGTTATTCACGCTATTCACGCTCACCACGGTGATGTGGAGGCTAAAACCGTTATTGCCTGTCTTGTTCAGGCGGCTGATGCTATTTCTGCTGCTCGTCCCGGCGCCCGCCGTGAGAATATTGAAAGCTATATTAAACGCCTTGAAAAGTTGGAGGAAATCGCCAATTCCTTTAATGGTGTTGAATCATCTTTCGCTATTCAAGCAGGCCGTGAGGTTCGCGTTATTGTTAAGCCCGAACAGGTTTCGGATGACAAGATGGTTATTATCGCCCGTGATATTGCAAAGCGCTATGAGGATGAGCTTGAGTATCCCGGTCAGATAAAGGTTAACATTATTCGCGAAAATCGTGCTGTTGACTATGCTAAATAATAGCATTTAACCCCTTGTTTTATTAAATGTGTTATAAAAAAAGGGCTGTAAAATACAGGCTTTTGAAAATTTTATAAAATCAGGGAAAATTAATTAAAAATGAATGGAGAAGAAGTGAAAAATTTTCATTTCTTCTCCATTTTAAGTTTTTATTGTTTAATTAAATTATGATTTTTTTGTGACTTTTAGGGCGCGTTTTAATCGGTTTAAAAGGAGTCAATGATACCAAAGTCGGCGTAATCGAAAATTGGCGCGTTTTTGTCGGGGTTAATGGCAATAACCGTTCCCGACTTTTGCATACCTGCAATATGGTGGACAGCGCCCGATACACCAACCGCTATATAAACGGGTGGGCTTACTGTTTTACCCGTTAAGCCAACCTGTATATTATAGGGCAAAATATCGTTATCTACCATTTTTCGGGTGGTTACCATATCTGCGCCTAATTTTTGGGCGAAAGCTTTAACCAAATCTATTTTATCCTTAACACCGAACCCTGCCGATACAACAATATCTGCGGCATTTTGGGTTGTTCTTACGGTTGCCATAGCAGGTTTTGTAATACTTTTGATTTTTGCAATTACGCTACCTGAAAGGGCGGGACGGTACATATAAAGTTCTTCTCCATCGGTTTCAAGGGTGGTGCAGTCGGCACAAAGACCGACGCCGAGCATCGCGGCAACCTGCGCCGAAAGTTTTTTAGATAGTGTATCACTGCCCCATATAACTGCATTTGGACTAAGTGATGTGATTTTCTCTGTTAAGTCACTAGGGGTTGTAAGGGGCAAAAGGGTAATATCACCGCTTATCGTTTCGGCAAAAGAGCGTGGCGCTTCACCCACGATAACAACCTTGCTAAGCTTTTTAGAACCAGTGGCATCTGCTGCTGGTTTTTCTTTTGTTTTATTAAGACTTAGCTTTATAACCTCTTGCAACTCATTAAATGAAATGAATTTGCATTTTCTTTTTCCCGACTCATTTTCAAAGGTTGTAAGCACCCTTGTTGGAGAGCCTGAGAGACCGCATTTTTCCTTTTGGGCTCCAATATCTTCTGCGCTCCAAACCTCTACCTCGCCCATTTTAGATAAAATGCTTGGCAAACGCAAATTGTTTATTCTCTCAATGGTGAGAAGTGTCGGAAAATCTACTGTTTGAACACCGTTATCGCGAGTGGTACAGGTTACGGCGGAGGTAATATCATCAATGCTCATAACATTTGTTATGATGCTTAAATTAGCATATACTGAAAGCATAGGCCCTGTTTGGGCGGTGTCACCTACAAGGGTTTGTCTGCCACAAAAAACAAGGTCAGGCTTTATTTTGTTTACGGCTAGAGAAAGAGTATATGCCGTAGCCAAGGTATCTGCCCCCGCAAATATCTTATCAGACAAAAGAATAGCCTTTTTAGCGCCAAGCCTTGTAAGGCTTAAAAGAAAATCCTTTGCCGAAGGCGGAGCCATACTTAGTAGCGTAACCTCGGCATTTTTTATTCTTAATGCTTCTTCATAGGCTGAGGCATCAAAGGGATTTATTTCACCGTCAAGCCCTTGACGGATACAAACTAAAATCTTCATACTATCTCTCATTATATATCGGTGCTAAGGCATCGTGTATTTTTTTATATATTTCAAAAACCTTACGGTATTTTTTGGTGTTTTCGGGATTGGGATAGGTAATATCAATCTCTTTTACACATTTTTTTACCGCCTCCTCGGCGTTTTCAAAGACACCTACTGCAATGCCCGCAAGCATTGCAGAGCCTAGAGAAGAATCGGCACTTTCGGTAGTTTTAAGGGCAATTCCCAAGGTATCGGCAATCATTTGACGCCAAAGCTTGCCCTTTGTACCGCCGCCAATAGCGGTTGCAACTGTGTTATACGGAATATTTAAAGAATCAAGATATAACTTACTATCAAGCAAGGAATAAGCAACGCCCTCCAAAACAGCTCTTGTAAAATGAGCCTTGGTATGGGTTGCCCTTAGCCCTGTAAAACTACCGCAAAGGGTAGGATCGGCGTAGGGGGTAAGCTCACCGTTTAAGTAAGGATGGAAAATAAGTCCGTCACAACCTATTGGAATATTTTTTGCACCATCATCAAGCTCTGCGTATTCACCGCCAAAGGTATCTCTGTACCACCTATATGATGCGGCGCAGGATTTTGTAGCCGTACCCGGATACCAAAGCCCGTTTGCTATATGAGAATAATTAACTAAATGCCTATCGGGGTAGGGCTTATCGGTAATAACACAAATTCTGCCTGCCGTTGCAAGCTTAACGGTAATATCACCCTTGTTTACAGCCCCCGAGGCAAAAACCTCCATAACCGTATCGGTAGTACCGCAAATAACGGGAGTGCCTTCTTTTAACCCCGTAGACTCTGCCACAGATTTTGTTACTTTGCCTATAATGTCGGTAGGTTTTACTATGGGAGGGAGAATATCTTTAGTTATCCCCGCTAATTTGCAGAGTTCATCATCCCACTGCATTTTATTGCAGTCAAAAAGCATACTTCCCTCGGCTTCAATATAATCGGTACAATAAATACCCGTTAAATAATATCTGATGTAATCCTTTTCGAAAAATATGTATTTTGTTTGAGCAAAAATTTCGGGCTCGTTTTCCCTAAGCCACACAAGCTGAGGCAGAGTCCAAATGGTATCAGGCTTATGAAAACTCTTTTTGAAAATTTCTTCGCCTAACTCCTTGCGAAGCCTATCTGCTTGGAGCTTGGAACGAGAATCTGTCCAATGCATAGCATTTCTAAGAGGTTTAAAATCACCATCACAAACAAGAGAGGTATGTGTTGCGGAATCTATAGCTACCGCTAAAATATCCTTGGGATTTACCAAGCTTTTTGAAAGCAAGGCAGTACAATTTTGTTGGAGAGCTTTTATCCAATCCTCGGGATTTTGCTCACAAGCCCCATTTTCAGGATAAAGGGTAGGGTATTCCACAGTATTTTCGGCAATGATGTTGCCAAAAGTATCAATAAGAGTCGCCTTTGAGGCTCCACCGCCAAAATCTATACCTAAAAGATACTTCATAACCTTTAAAAATCCTTTCTAAATAGCCGAACTGAGTACAATATCTGCATTGCCTTTGAATAAAAGTTCTCCGCTGTTTGCGCCTATGAAAAAGCTTTGACCTTTTTTAAATTCAAGGGTATCACTACCATATTGTAACACACATTCGCCGTCTGTTACAACACAAACTGCATAGCAATCCTTTAAATTTATACAAGCTTCACCCGATACCCTTAAATTAAACATAGCAAATTTATCTGTTAAGGATTTGTCTACCACATCCCAAAGGGTATTGTTTTGGAAAACTGATTTTCTGTAATAGAGTTTTTTGGTTTGGTCTTCACTCAAACCGTTGTAGATAAAGCAGTCAAACATTTTGTCCCATCCCAATCCGCCGTGAAGCTTGGATTCGGAAAGCGATCTGCCTGATGGGGTTGCTTTTTCGGGAATTACCATTAAATCACTGGGTTCTTGTAATTCTATCATAAAGCATCCTGAACCTATTGCGTGGGGAACACCCCCATCTACAAACCATAAATCCCCTTTTTTTACAGGGAATTTATGAAGGCAATCAAGCATACCCTCAACATCCTGCTTTTCAAAAAGAGAAATCCATTTTTCTTTTGTGATGCCCTCTTTAAATCCCAAATAAACTGAGGCTTCGGGGGTAGCATCTAAAAAATACCAACACTCCGTTTTGCCGAAAGGTGAACCGAAATATTTCTTTGCAAAATCCACCGTAGGATGGCACTGAATAACAAGCCTTTCGGCGGAATCAAGTAGCTTTACAAGTATAGATGACTTGCCACCGTATTTTTCGGTTAAGCGTTTACCGAATATGGCTTCGGGATTTTCATCTACTATGTTTTTAAAAAGCTCGCCGTTTTCCAGAAGGCTTAAGCCTTCGTTTTCAGTGGGGGTGTAATCGGGATTAAAAGCGGTTACAACCGATGCCAACCAATCCTCGGGAGTGTTGCCGTTTTTGGGAGACTTATTACCTACAAATTTATCTATTTGGGCACCGCCTGTGTAGGCGCGCCTGACACGGTTTTGTTTAAAGGAAAAGACCATATTAATGCTCCCTATTTATTTTCTATCCAAGCGTGGTCGGGGTCCGAACTTCGGTTAAAGCCCTGATAATCACCCGCCATAAGCCATAGAAAATAGGTCTGATAACCGGGTGTTGAAACGGTGGTGTGATAACCATAGGGGAACTCTACAAGCTCATCATTTTTCACCCTGTAAGCCTCATCAATTTCGCCGTCTGCGGTGTAAAGACACTGCACCGCAAATCCCTGCTTGGGATTAAAAAGGAAGTAGTAAATTTCCTCGGCAATACATTCGGTGGGCATATTATTTTCGTCGTGCTTATGGGGTGGAAAACCTGCCCAGTTACCCTCGGTACAATATGCCTCTCCGATTGTTAAAACCTTTGCATTGGAGTTGCCGTCAATAATGAAGCTCGTTTCACGCTGATAGGGTTGTTCGCCCAAAAGCTTTAAAACAACATGGTCTTCTCTAAGCACCTGAGGCTCGGTTTTTTCGCTAACGGGAGTACCGCAAACAGCTATTTTAATTTTATCAATAGCCTCAATTACAAGCTTCTGCTCACGGGGCATATAAAAGCTCTCTGCCCTTCTGTTTTCAAAAACATTTGCTCTGTTACCAACATTTTCATAAACCTCGCCGTTTACCTCTACATTGCAGTGTCCCTCAAGCATAATAAAGGCAAATTCTTTATCCTCGGTATAAAAATCAAGTTTTTCTCCTTCTTCAAGCTCAATTATACCAAATTCCAGCTTTTTTAGGGAACATTCCCCTATTTTACAGATGGGAGTATAACCCTTTTGGGGAAGATAAGTCTTTTTGTAATTATAGCTCATAACCATTCTCCTTAAGATATTTTTTTACTGCCTCAAAATCGGGTACGCTTTCTCTGGCGCCCATACCCGTACATTTTATTGCCGATACCGCGCTGGAAAAATGGCAACATTTTTCATAATCATAGCCTTTGATGATTGCCGCGGCAAATGCACCGTGGAATACATCACCCGAGCCGTTTGAATCCACAACCTCGGCGGGGTAGATTGGATATTTAACAAAGCTTTCTCCATCAAAAAGCGTACCGCCATTTTTACCCTGAGTGATTACCAAAACCTCAGGATTATAGGTTTCGTAAAGCTTTTTTGCGGCTTGTTCTACATTTTCTGCACCCGTATGACCAAGGGCGAATTCTTCGGACGGAATCATAATATCGGTTAAAGCCAATAGCTTTTCCACACCGTCATAAAGACCACCGCAATCATAAAGCACCTTTGTGCCATTTTCTTTTGCTATTTCAGCCGCCTCTACTGCGGCGCTCATTTCGTTACCGTCTACCATTAGAATTTCCGCATTTTTTATTGCTTCAAGCTGCTCATTATTCAGTTCCAGCGGGGGTAAATCTCCCTTATCAAAAACGCAGGTACGAGTGGCGGTATCGGCTGAGAGCCACAAAACCGATGCGAAGGAACGATAGCCCGATTTTATTTCTGTAAGCTTTGTTTCAACGCCATATTTTTCAAAATCCTCTTTTAAAAATTTTCCTCCGTTGTCATCCGAAAGAACTCCGATATAAGCCGTTTGCTCTCCCAACTTGCTTGCGGCAACAAGACCGGTTGCAACGGGGCCGCCACCTGCGGTTTTACTTGAGCTCGCCCTCATTTTAGTGTCTTCCCTGGGGTAGTGAGGGATGTTATAAAGAGTATCAAAAACACAAGCGCCTATTCCAACAATCTTAGCCATAATTAAATGCTTCTCCCTTTGTTGTTAGCCCCAACAAGCCTTATTTTCTCTACGGCAAGGTTTTTTACAACCTCAATGGGGTGTTTCATTAATAAATCCACCGCAATACTTCTATTAGGGTCTGCCAAGGCTTCTTCGGTTCCCTTTGCAAAGGCGCAACAAACATCGGTGCCGATATTCATTTTGCGAATACCCGCCTTAATTGCCGCCTTAACCTGTTCGTCGGGAATACCCGAGCCGCCGTGAAGCACAAGGGGAATACCGCCCGTAGCCTTGCGGATTGCCTTTACCCTTTCAATATCAAGACAGGGAGTTTTTTTGTAGTGTCCGTGAGCGTTACCGATAAGCACCGCAAGACAACAAACCCCTGTTTTTTTAACAAATTCTGCCGCCTCATCAGGATTTGTAAATTCCTCCATAGCGTCATCATTAACACTGCCTATGTGACCAAGCTCGCCCTCAACACCAACATCAACGGCATTGCAAATATCCACAATATGCTTGGTGTTTTGGATATTTTCTTCAAAGGGATGAACCGAGCCGTCATACATAATGCCCGTTGCACCCCAATAAAGAGCGCGCTGAGCCTCAATTTCAGAGGGGCCGTGGTCGAGATGAAAGCAAACGGGGACGGTTGCCTTTTTAGCCGCCGCCAAAATAACGGGAGCCAAATAATAGCCTACTTCTTCATTTATAAGACGGGGATAAACCTGAATAATAACGGGGGCGTTTTCTTCTTCTGCCCCTTTAATAACACCCATAACCGTTTCTATGTTATAGACATTAAACGCGGGAATACAGTAGCCGCCCTTTTCTGCCATATCAATAATTTGTTTTAAATTCACTAACATAATTTATTCACCTAAAATCAAATCCTCTAAGGATAAAATTTGAACATCCTCTGCTACCGCCTTAAGTGAAGCGTATTCAGCAACACTTGCAGTAACAATTTTCTTTGCGCCAACGCTTGTAGCATTAAAAATTCTGCGAGAAGCAACCTTTTTAACAATTTCGGGCATATACTGAGCCATTAAAATATTACCCGCCCAAACAGTTTCTGCTCTATTTAAAAGCATTTCGCCAAGCACGGCGTAAGACATAATAATTTCTCTTGCAGGTTCGGTTTCTTCAAGGTCGCGGGAAAGCTGGTATGGATCTTGGAAAACAACCGCTTCACCGCTGTTTTTCGTATTTAATTTGCCCTCTTTAATAAGACCTGCCACAAATGAAGTATATGTAACAACCTGAGCGTTAACCTCTACGCCGTATTCCTTGTAAAGCTGCTTAATTGCCTTAGAATCGTTAGGGTCATAAACCACAACTGTTTTGTATTCATTAAGAGTCTTGGCGCAGTTTTCCATTTGCTCCTTGGTTTCATTGGCGGCGCCGATAAGAAAATCAAGCTGTCCACCGCTTGCGGGCTCATTTTCTAAAAGGGTAAAATCTACACCCGCTTTATCTAAAACCTTAACCGCCTTTAAGGCTTGCTCGCACACCATAAATTTGGCATCTACACCCAGTAAAAGAAGGGTATCTTTTTTTGCGCTATGGGCTTTTATAGCCTCTGTTAAGCGGTCACAAGTGGTAGTTTTGCCGTAGGCATTGCCCGTTTCCAGGCAATTAGCAACCAAGGACATAATATAATCGGGAAGCTTGCCCTCTAAAGCTGCCTCGCGTCTGGTTTCCTTTGTGAACATTACGGGGTCCCAACCCGTTACACAATCGTGAACAC
Source organism: Oscillospiraceae bacterium (assembly GCA_015065925.1). Lineage (GTDB taxonomy): Bacteria > Bacillota > Clostridia > Oscillospirales > Acutalibacteraceae > UMGS1279. The sequence goes on along the minus strand of SVPL01000027.1, from coordinate 5,729 downwards.
AAGCGCCACAGGTTGAACATTCAAAAATGTTATCCATAATTTCGGATAAATCAATAGCCTCGCGGTTCACAAGAGATATACCAAGAGCTCTTGCTCTTGCGGTATTTCTTTCCTGACCTGTTGCGTTGCCAATAGGACAAATGTGGTGGCACATCCAACAAAAACGGCAGGAATCAACATGCTGTTTGGATTTTTCTGACATTATCATTGTTCTTTCCTCCCTAAATTAAAGTCCCAACTTAAACGGATTCATAATTCCGTTGGGATCAAGTGATTTTTTAAGTCCTTCAAATACCTGCATTGCGGGGCCGTACTGCTCCTTCATAAGACGACCAAGCTTAATGCCAACGCCGTGATGGTCATTAACAACTGCGCCGTGCGCCAAAGCCGTTCTTACACCGCAGGTCCAAATAGCTTGGTGGAGTCTAAGCGCCTCAACAGGATCCTCGGGTACATCCTTGCCTTCTACAATAAAGCGGTCGTAAATCATAGAGCCCCACTCATACCAATGTGAGAAGTGAGCAATAAATTTAGCCTGTGGGAAGTTGGTTTCAATAGCCTCTTTCATAGCCCAATAAATTTCTTCAATTTTTCCATAGGGAGCAATAGTGTCCATTGTGCCGAACATCTGCGGAATATCCATCATATGACCGGGGTAGAAGAAGGTGATTTTTTCCTTCCACCATTTTTCGCCGTATTCCGAGCCTAAATCCTCTGCACCGTATTTTTTGAAGGTTTCAAGAAGGATTTTTTCTTCAACCTCTACCATTTCCTTAACGCCTTCATAAGCGATGTTCATAAATGCGCCCTTGCGCTCCACACCTACGATTTTTTTAATAAGAGAAGCCGTTTCCGCCTCATCATAAAGACGCATAACAGAGGGCTTGAACTTCTGCAAAAGCTCTCTGGAAGCTTCAAATGCACCGTGCATATCCTGAAATAGAAAACCACGGAAGCGTCTTTCCTCGGGTTGGTCAAATATGCGGATTTGCGCCTTTGTAATAACACCCAAAGTACCCTCGGAGCCAATGAAAATCTGATTAAGGTCGGGGCCTGCGGCGTGTTTGGGAGCCGAACAGGTTTCAATAATATCACCGTTAGGAAGAACAACCTCCATTTTAAGCACCATATCATCAATTTTGCCGTATTTAGTGGAAACAACACCTATACCTCTATGGGCTAAAAATCCGCCAACGGTTGAGCAGGTAAGGGAAGACGGATAATGCATTGTAGCCTTGCCAACCTCATTTGCCGCCCATTCGATATGCTTGTAGATGGCACCTGTGCCACATTCAATGTACATACCCTCGGTGTTAACCTCGTAGATTTTGTTCATTCGTTTGGTATCAAGCACAATGCCGCCCGCAACGGGAATGGCACCGCCCTGAGTACCACCACCCGCACCCCAAGTGGTTACGGGGATTTTGTAATAGTTAGCAATTTTTAAAACCTTGGAAACCTCGGTTGCATCTTTGGGACAAACAACAAAATCGGCTTCGGGCATACGATGACCGCGGTCTGCCCACATACGGGATAGCCAATAATAGTCAACGCTGTGAGATACTCTGTCAATTGCTCTTGTAGAGCAGTTTTCTTTGCCTACTGCATCTTCAAGCTCGGTTAAAACCATTGCAAATAGAAATTCATTCATTTGATACTGCATTTTTATAACTCCTTTAAATTTATTTTACAGCTTCGTCAACCCTAAGGTTTTGGAAATACTTGCAAAATTCTTTAATTTCTTTTGTGTAGTCGCCACGCATTTCCACAAAATGGTGGATGTACGGGCCATCTATAATTCTATCTTCAATCGCTTGTAAATCCTTAAACTCGCCCCAAATGTATGTGCCGTGAGTCTCAGGACCTTCGGTCGTTTTGCAAACAAGGGGTAAAATCATATAATCGCCGTGCTCTTGGTCAATTCTGGCTACGGTATAGGTGCCGTCCTTTGCCCTTAACCACGCCCTTTGATTTACCAAACGCGCCTTAGTGCCCTCCGCCTTTTCGCTTACGGGGAAGGGACCGCAATGCCATAAAAGCTCGGCATTTTTGTTCTCAGGATGGCGCACGGTAAACTCACCGAAAAGGGGTTTACCCTCGCCAAGAGTTGCGCATTTTAGCAGAGCCATTGTAAGCGCGCAGTGCATATCACTCTCGCAGGCTACCATATAACCCATTTCGTTTAACACGCCGTAAAGTGCGCAAGGGGCAAGTCCGTCAAACATAATTGGGGTAGCCGTCCAACACTCTGCCGATATAACATCAAGATTAAATTCTTCAAAAAGATGCTTATACATAGCCACCATTGTTGCCATTGGTTTTATGTATCTTGGAGTTAAATCGTCAAGCTCATAGTTAGTAAGGAAATACTGCTCATACTCGGCAATTTCATCGGCGTAATCGGTTTCGGCGGTTTTCATTCTCTGCTCAATCACGGCAAAGTTAATGGGAATAATTCTTACACCGAATTTTTCCATAAGCTCGCCCTCATTCCAGATTACCGAGAAAAACGGCGAGGGACGGGCACCAACCTGACCTATTCGCATACCCTTAAAGTTTTTAACCATACAGGTAACACGAATAAAGCTTTCAAGACCTTCCTTGAACTCATCACTTTCAACTCTACAACACGGAAGGTGCGAAAAGGGAATGTGATAGCGTTGCATTTGACGGGAAATACCAAACAGACCGCACTGTGAATCGGTTGGACGCATACCGTCTACATAATATTCATCATCCAAAGGCGCCCACAATAAAACGGGTTTGCCTAGCGCCTCGGCAATATCGGCGGCGGCTTCCTCATTGCCGAAATTACAGTTGATTATCATTACAGCGTCAACCTTTTCGTTTTTAAACCGTTCTATTACCTCTTTGGCGGATGCATTATCAAAAACCAAATCTTTAATGCCAATGCCTTTATTGTTAACAAAGCTTACCTTGTCATTTGTAAAATTTTCTTCAATGTATTTTACAAATCGTTCTCCTCTTTGTTCGGCAGAATACCAATTTAAAAAGGTGCCTCTCGGTCTGTCGGTTGTGTTTCGGCGCATTGCCACAAGACCGATTTTCACCTTATAGTCAAACATCCTACTCATCCTTTCACCAAAATTATATTAAAATTATATCAATTTGCGTTTTAGTTATAAATGTTATAAACAACACATTTTTTGTAAAAATCGTTTCAATTTGCAAAGAGTTGTGCTATAATATTTAAAAAGGGGTTGAATTTATGAGAATAGTTCCTTTTGAAGAACTTTATAATTTTGAATTTTTTGTAAGTGAAGCATTGGCTAAGGGGCAGAATTGGTATTCCAGAAATAACATATATTCCTGCATTGGTAAGCCTAAGCCATCCCACACCTTGCTTTGGTTTAAAAACTGTAGCGCAAAAATCACCGATAAAAACGGTAATGTTGTTCTGGCTGAGAAAAATCAGGTAGCTTATATGTCAAAGGGGATAGAATACACCGTGGAATTTTTCGATACTGCCCCAAATCAGGATGACAGCGTGGTCTTCCATTTTCAACTTAAAGGCAGTGAAAATGAAGAAATTGCTCCAACCCTGTCACCTAAAATTTGTATAAAAACTGTTGATACCTCCTTGGCAATTGCCATTGATGAGGCGGCTAATGAATTTAATAAAAACATAGTTTGTCTGCCCATAATCACATCGGCAATTTATCAAATGCTGGGACTTGCTTGTCAAAGGCAAAAAAGAAGGGTGGTTAATCATAAGTACAAATACATCAGCGAGGGTATTGAGCTTATGGAGAATAATTCCGATAAATCTCTTAATGAAATCGCTAAGCTTTGCGGAGTAAGCGAGGGCTATTTCAGAAAGCTCTTCAGAGAATACAGTGGTGAAAATCCAATTGAATTCAGGCAAAAGCACAGAATTGAAAAGGCAAAACAGTTGCTTATTCTTAATACACATTCTATAGGTGAATTAGCCGAGGAGCTTCATTTTTCCGATATATATCACTTTAGTAAAACCTTTAAAAAAATAACGGGGGTTTCGCCTAAGGAATTTGTAAAACAAAACTGATTTTCCAAAATAATTTACATTAATTTGCAAACGGTCATATTTCAAGTGTTTTTTGCAGAAATGGTAAATAATAAGGGAATTTGTTGTTATTTTGCACAAAAATCGCTTTGAAAATTTTACATCGAAACAAAAAAGTGCAAAAATCGTGTGTAAATTTTCCCTTAAAATTTGTCTTTTTTTTATTTGCGGAATGTGATATAATTATAATGTAAAAAATTATTTCTTAAGGAGGAATATATTGTGAAGAAAGTTTTAGCCGTGGTGCTTTGCTTGATTATAATTGTTTCAAGCCTTACCACCGTACTTTTTTCGGGCGTTTCGGCAAATACTGAAAACAACATTTTTGACGACCCTGCAAACTGGGAACTATATGAATTCAACACCCAGTATGTTAATTCCGAAAACGGCAAGGCACCTACACGTGGTTCCATAACCACAAACACCAATACTGCCTATACCTATGGCGGTGATTCTTCTTCAATTAAAATCGGTGCAAAGATTCAGATGTCAACCGTTGAATTTGAAGTAGAAAAGAACAAGGATTACACTTTATCCTATCGTTTTCTTACCAGTGGTGCAAAATACGCTTCTAACGGTTTTGATACCTACCTTGTAAGAACGGGTATTATTGTCCCCGAAGGCACTGTTACGTGGGGCACGGATGGCTATGTTGTTTATATGGCAACCAATGCCGCCTATACTGCACCTAATGGTGTTTTTGCAAACCGTACAAGTATAGCTAATCGTACTACCGATTGGCTTGCTGAGGGCGCTTGGAATCAGGTTACTATGAAGTTCAACAGTGGTGATAACACTACCCTTAAGCTTTTGGTACAGGCAGGTACAGATACCTTCTATGTAGATGATTTCAGTCTGAATGAGGTATTCGATTTTGAATCCCTTTCTAACTGGGGTATCTATGCCGCATCTTCTTCTGACGCAAACTACACCGTTGTAACTAATTATGATGGTGAAAGCTGTCAAACCAAGAACGGTTGGATGAGCATTACAAACAACACTGCTCAGGATGCCGATTCTACAGGCAAATCTGTAAGAATCAATGGTAATACCGTTAACATTGCCGCAAATCTTCCTGTTCTTAAAGCAAACACCAAGTATACCTTAAGCTTTAAGTATAAGCCTGGTGCTACTTCCGCAATAGCCTCTAACGGTGCTTACTTTACTTCACATATTATTAAAAAGGGTACCGCCTTTAATTCGGGTAAATCAGGCCCTGCCGAGTTTGTTGCAGACCTTGGTAAGGGTACCGAAACTTCCGATTGGAAGGAGCTTTCGGTAGATTTTACAACCGATACTACCACCGATTATATGCTTGAATTCCGCTTTGCCTATGCGGCGGGTTATGAATGCTTTATTGATGCAATCACCCTTACCGAAAAAGAAAAGGCAACCTATTTTATTCAGGATTTTGAGGATTACACAAAATCCAAGAGCGAATATGTAGGCTCTATCAGTATTGTTACTCCCGAGGGTACCTCCGTTTCGGGTACCAAGGCATTGCAGTATGACGGTACAGCCGAGGGCGCACAAACAGGCGAGGGTAGCAACCGTGTTATCCTTAACCCTGCAAGCTCTGACCTTCCTGTTTTAACCGAGTTTGTAAATAAGGGCGATAAATTCAAGGTTACCTTTAAGTATAAGTTGCTCAGCGGCGAGGTTAAGT
>SVPL01000026.1 GCA_015065925.1 Oscillospiraceae bacterium | reverse complement strand
TAAAAAAATCGACTTGTTTTCACAAGTCGATTTTTTGGTGGGAGCGGGTGGATTCGAACCACCGAAGTCGAAGACAACAGATTTACAGTCTGCCCCCTTTGGCCACTCGGGAACACTCCCATATTAAGTTTTACTTTGGTTACTAGCCTACTTTAAAAGTGGAGCTGGTGGACGGACTCGAACCCCCGACCTGCTGATTACAAATCAGCTGCTCTACCAACTGAGCTACACCAGCAAACCAAAGTGCCAAAATAATATACCACAAATTAAGCCCAATGTCAAGAGTAAAATTGCATTTTTTTAAAATTTTTTTGATTTTTTTGAATTTTTAAGTTTTAAAATCCTTAATTGACTAAAATTGCCCTTTATGTTTTTCGTTTTATGATGTAATCTGCTATGCGGCAGGCTGCGTAATATATATTGTTTTTGATTTTATACTCTATAAAATTTTTGAAAAACAGTAGTAAATCTTCTGTGTTTCTGTCTTGGCGGATGAAATTATAGGTTTTTAAATAAGTGTTAAAAAATTTTTATTTTCTATTGCGTATAGGTTGTAGATGTGATATAATGTACAAACAAATTAAAATATTTTATTTTAAATAATGTATCTCTTTGCAATAGTGATTGACTTGATTTTATCAAGGCGGGGGTGGCGAGTCGCCACTTAAGGATTTTAAAGTGGATTACGCTTTTCAGTTTTTATAAAAACCTGAAAAGCGCCGCTGTAAACCGCTTCTTTGAACACAGTAATCACTGCGTGATTTTAAGTTCAACTACGCTTGTTTACAGTGCTTTTGTATTGCAAAGAGGTGCTTTATTATATTTAAATATCTAATTGGAGGTGCGGTATGATTGTTAGAAAAGATGGGGTTGTTTTAAAAAAAGAAGACGATAACTATATCAAAAAATTCGGCTTAATGAAGGCTGCCGAAATAGCCATTGAGTATAAGCAGACTCATAAAACTCCCTTTATTCACGATTTGTTTCAGTTAGCGGCATTTATAGGCCCCGGTAAAAGGAGCTTTTTTAAGCTATTAAAAAATGTTAATAATGAATATAGCTTTTTTGAGATTAAAAAGAAAAATGGCGGATTTCGCAAAATATACGCGCCATCTCCTGAGCTTTGCAGGGCGCAAAGGGTAATTCTAAGAGGGATTTTATCCTGTTATGATGTGTCCCCCTATGCAAGCGCCTATATTGAGGGTAAAGGTTTAATTTCAAATGCTCAGCCGCACACTAATAAAAAATATATTCTTAAGATGGATATTACCGACTTTTTTGGCAGTATTAGTTTTGAGCAGGTAATTTCTACGGTGTTCAACAAGAATTATTTTCCTTCAGCCGTTGGGTACGCCCTTACAACTCTTTGCTGTTATAAGGGGTACCTTGTGCAGGGCGCACCTACCTCCCCAATGATTTCAAATCTTGTTTTAAAGCATTTTGATGATGTTATGGGTGTATGGTGTGAAAAACGAGGGATAAGCTACTCCAGATATTGTGATGATATAACCTTTTCTGCCAATGAGCCCTTGTTTTGCGCTTATTCCAAGGCAAAAGCGTTCCTTAGTGAAATGGGTTTTGAGATTAATAAAAAGAAAACTAGATTTGTTAGTCACACCTCGCAACAAAATGTTACGGGCTTGGTTGTTAATGAAAAGGTTTCGGTTCCTAAAGAATATAAGCGGGATTTAAGGCAGAAAATTTATTATTTTTTGAAATTTGATAAAAAAGATACCGCCTTTAAGCAAAGCGGTAGGGAATATTACAGCTATATTAATTATCTTTTGGGCAGGGCGAATTATGTGCTGTCAATTGAACCAAATGATAAGTTTTTAAAAGAAAGCATACTAGTGCTTCGTGAAAAATCAGATGTGGAGTATTGGAATGAGTAAAAAAATCAGAAAAATCTATGCCGTATTATTCGCAGTATTAACGCTAACCGAAATTTACATTGCGCTTTTTGTAACAAACACATTTGTGAGGTCCTATTTAGGGGATGTTTTCATAACTTTGCTTATTTGCTTTTTCGTTCAGGCAATATTCTCTAAAAGAATAAAGTTTTTACCTCTTTATGTTTTTATCTTTTCGGTTGCGGTGGAAATTGGTCAGTATTTTGATGTGGTAAAGCTTTTAGGGCTCGAAAACTACAAAATTATTTCGGTGTGGTTTGGCAGATGCTTTTCGTTTTATGATATAATCTGCTATGCGGTAGGTTGTCTTATCTATTTTGTTTTCGATTTTATTGTTTTAAAGATTTTTTCAAAAAATAAAATTTCATAAAAAACAAAAAACGATGGTTGTTTCTTTAAGAACTACCATTGTTTTTTGTTCTGTTTAAAAAAGTGAAGACTTGCTATTTTTCAAAATCAAGAAAAGGGGAATTCCAAGTCCATAGCACATTACAAGCTCGCCCAGCGCAACCTCGGCGGCACAAATCCAAAAGCCTATCCAGGAAATGCCTTCGGGCAAAAAATATGCAACCTCTGTTCCAACTATAACGGCGTTAAAGAGCACGGGGAAAAAGATTGAAAGCAGGGGGAGTCCCTTGAGGGTTATTTTGCGTGTGTAATATGAGCAAACCGCTGCCAAAGCCGTTGCAAGAGTACCAAGCAGTATATCTACCACACCAAAGGGACTGCCAAGATTACCTATAAAACAGCCTATTATAAGACCTGGAATTGCGGCGGGAGTAAAGGCAGGAAGTATGGTCAGGGCTTCGGAAAAGCGGAACTGTATACCCCCGTAGGCTAGTCCCAATGCCGCCGAAAAATATGTGGCAACGGCATATAAAGCGGCGATTAAGCCACCCGTTACCAGAAAATTTGTTTTTTGTTTTGATTTCATTATTGTTGCTCCTGATTTTTGGGATTTTTTATTTTGCGGGTGTCAGAAAATTTTTGAATTCAGCATTTTGGATTTTGCATTAAAAAAAGGCGTCCTTGCATAAAACAAGGACGCCTTTTTAATCTAAGGGTAGTCCTGGTTTTGTTTAACGACAGGATGGTACAAACGAACTGTCGGTTTAATGATTATATAACATTAAGGTTAAAAAATCAAGTTTTATTGTTCAAAAGGTTTTCGGGTATAACTATTTCCCCTTCGTTTTTCTCAAAATCTTTTATATTTTGTCTTAATAAATATAATATTTGAGCGTTGGCGCTTCTGCCTTCATATTTAGCGATATAATGCAATTTGTAATGAAGTTGAGGATCTATTTCAATACCCAAATGCTTATTATTTTTATTTCTCACTAAAATCACACCTTAAAAATTAATCCGCAACCAATAAAACTATATCTTCTCCATCTATTGTAACGGTATTTTGGGTTGGCTTATTACCAAAAACGGTTTTGTAGCCCGATAAATCAATATCCAGGGTTATTTCTTCGGCGTTGCACCAACGGTTTATACCTATTATTGCCGAGCTTTTATCGTCAAAGCGTCTGAACAGAGCATACCCCAAGCCTACCGCCAAAAATTCAAGGCTCCCTTCCTTAAAGGCGGTGCAGTTTTTTCTTGCCTGACCTAATTTTTTGTAGAAATTCAAAAGCTCAGTATCCTCATTTCCCCAAGGATATGTGCCGCGGCAGAAGGGGTCACCATAACCCGTAAGACCTGCCTCGTCGCCGTAATAAAGGGAAGGGAGTCCCACAAGGGTGTACTGAAGCAGGGCGGCGAGCTTTAGCATTTTTTTGCCCTTTTGGTACTGCTCGGTGGTAAGAACTTGTTTTGCTTGCCAGTCCCTTTTGCGCCCCGCTACAGGCTCACCTGCAAGTCGGGTTAAAATTCGTTCGGTGTCGTGGGTGCCAATGTGATTCATTAAGTTGTGGAGTGCCTGAGGGGGATAATTTTCCAAAACGGTCATTACAGCTTCGGCAAAATCCTTGCCGTTACCACCGCTTATAAAATCCACAATAGCGTTTGCAAAGGGATAATTCATAACGCTGTCCAGCTGTTTCCCGCGTAAAAATCTTCGCCTTGCGCCATAGCTTATTTTGTTGGTGGCATCCTCCCAAACCTCGCCCAATAGGTAGCCCTCTTTGTTTTCGGATTTAACCGCAATCCGAACCCTATCCAAAAATGCGTCGGGAAGCTCGTCGGCAACATCTAAACGAAAGCCTGCAGCACCCCGCCTCATCCAATAGCGAATAACTCCATTTTCACCCGTTATAAATTCGGTAAAGTCAGAGTCATCCTCATTAATTTCGGGCAGGGATTTCACGCCCCACCAGCTATGATAATCTTTTGTATTACCCTTAAATTTATACCAAGAGTAATATTTGCTATCCTTATCGTTATAAGCGCCGCCTTCGCCATATCGCTTTTTGGCATTGAAATAAATACTGTCGTCCCCTGTGTGGGAAAAAACTCCGTCTAAAATAATATCTATTCCCTTTTCCTTTGCGGATTTACAAAGGCTTATAAAATCGCCCTCGTCTCCAAGCAAGGGGTCGATTTTAAAATAATCGGCGGTATTGTAGCGGTGGTTGGAGTGGGCTTCAAAAATCGGATTAAGATAAATCATTGTAACTCCAAGGGAGGCAATATAATCAAGCTTTTGCTCAATCCCCTTTAAATTACCGCAGTAATAGTCATTCCCAAGGCATTTGAAGGTGTTATCCTGAGTGTATTCGGGAATTTCGTTCCAATCGGATTTAATATAGCGATCTTTGGGATAGGGAAGATTATTTTCACCCCTTGCAAAGCGGTCGGGAAAGATTTGATATATAATTCCGCCGCGGGTGTGGGTGGGGGTTTCAAAGCCCTTTTCATAAACGGTAAGCTGAAAATCAGTACCGTTTTTTGGCTCAAAATCACCAAAGCCGCCACCTTTATTTAAAAGCTTTCGCTCCCCATCGGTGGTGTACATTAAAAAGTGGTAAAAATAAAGTCCTTCTTCCAAAGAAAATTCGGCACTGCGGGTGTAAAAATTGCCTTCAAGACAGTTGCAGTCGTCGGTCATTTCAAAGGAAAGGGGCTTTTCATTATCCTTATTAAAAACGGCGACCACGCCCTTAACATATCCGTCACGGGGCAGAAGCACACGCAGTTTGAAACCTTTGTGTGCTTCTACACTGCCGAAGATAGACTTATAAAAAGTATCTCTGGAATTGTAGGGCATGGTACGCATTTAAATCACCAAATTTTAGTAGTGTTTGATTAGTCTTTTAAGGGTTTAGCATCCCAAATGTTTTTTGCATAATCATCAATGGAACGGTCGGAGGAGAAAATACCCGAGGATGCAATATTCATAAGGGACATTCTGTTCCATACATCTTTATCGCCGTAAAGCTCCGAAACGGTATTTTGTGCACGAGTGTAGTCGGCAAAATCGGCAAGAGCCATATAGGTATCGTTATTTTTAATGTGCTCGGTAACATTTCTGAAATCATTGGCAAGACCACTGCTGAGAAAATCCAAAACCTCGCGAATAAGGGGATTATTGTTGTAGTATTCAGAAGGATGGTAGCCAATTTTTTTAAGGCGGTTAACCTCGGGAGTTTCCATACCAAAAATAATGATGTTATCGTCGCCTACCGCCTTGTGTATTTCAACATTTGCGCCGTCCTCGGTGCCAAGGGTTACGGCGCCGTTCATCATAAGCTTCATATTACCCGTACCGCTTGCCTCGGTACCCGCAAGGGAGATTTGCTCACTAACATCGGCAGAGGGAATCATAAGCTCTGCCAAGGTAACGCGATAATCCTCCATAAACACAATCTTTAATTTATCGCGCACGGCGGGATCGTTATTCACAACCTGACTTAATGAGTATATCATATGAATGATGTGTTTTGCAAGCATATATCCGGGAGCCGCTTTAGCGCCGAAGATATAGGTTTTGGGCGTGAAATCCATATTAGGATTATTTTTAAGGGCTAAATATTGGGCGGCAATGTTCATAACATTAAGGTGCTGACGCTTGTATTCGTGAAGTCTTTTTACCTGCATATCAAAAATAGAGTCGGTGTTTAATATTATTCCGCAGTTAGACTTCACATATTCGGCAAAACGCTCTTTATTTGCCTTTTTAATATCATAAAGAGTGTTTAAAACCTGTTTATCATCCTTAAAAGCCTTTAACTTTTCAAGCTCGTTTGTGTTCCTTTTAAAGCCGTCACCAATAAGCTCGGTAAGGAAGCTTGTAAGCCCCCTGTTTGCCGAGCAGAGCCAACGCCTATGGGCAATACCGTTGGTAACATTTGTGAATTTTTCGGGGGTGAGTCTGTAATAATCGTTAAAAAGGTCATCCTTTAAGATTTCGCTGTGAAGCTTGGAAACGCCGTTTACGCTATGGCAAACAGCAACCGAAAGGTTAGCCATTCTAACCATTCCACCCGAAATAATGGCGGTGCGCTCAACATAGTCGGCATCGTGGGTTTGCTCCCATACCTTGGCGCGGTGGCGGTTATCAATTTCGGTAATGATATCAAAAATACGGGGAATTCGGCTCTTAACCAAATCACATTGCCAACACTCAAGAGCTTCGCTCATAACGGTGTGGTTTGTGTAGGCGGCGGTGCGGGATACAATATCAAAGGCAGTGTCCCAGCTGTAGCCACATTCGTCTAAAAGATGGCGCATAAGCTCAGGAATAACAAGGGCGGGATGGGTATCGTTAATATGAATAGCCGCCTTTTCGGGAAGATTATCCAAGGTTCCGTAGGTGCGAAGGTGACGACGCAAAATATCCTGAATGGATGCCGAAACAAGGAAGTATTGCTGACGAAGACGGAGCGACTTGCCCTCCATATGATGGTCTTCGGGGTAAAGCACCTTGCTTATAACCTCACAGTTAGCCTGCTGCTCCAAGGCGCGAAGATAGTCACCGCGGTTAAAGTCCTCCATATTAATAAAGGGAGTTTCGGCGCTCCAAAGCCTTAAAACATTTACGGCTTTGCCGTCATTACCCGCAACCATAAGGTCGTAGGGGACTGCGTGAACGGGGGTGTAATCCTTAAGCTCAACATGGTGATAGTCACCGTCCCACCATTCCTCAACCCAGCCGTCAAACAAAACATCAACGGCAGAGGTTGGACGGGCTTCAAGCCATACACTACCACCCGGTAGCCAGAAATCGGGCATTTCGGTCTGCCAGCCGTCTACCAGCTTTTGGCGGAAAATACCAAACTCATATTTAATGCAGTAGCCCATTGCGGGGTATGAGCCTGAGGAAAGGGAGTCTAAAAAACAGGCGGCAAGTCTGCCTAAACCGCCGTTGCCAAGACCTGCATCAGGCTCTAATTCATAAAGCTGACTAAGCTTTACGCCAAAGGAGGAGAGGGCGGTTTTCATATCCTCCTCAAGCTCTAAATTGTAAAGATTATTTTTAAGGGAACGGCCCATTAAAAATTCCATACTTAAATAGTAAACCATTTTTGCCTGCTTTGCCTCGGTTTCCTTGCGGAAGGCTGTGCGTCGTTCACGCATAATACCTAAAAGCACCAAAACGGTTGCCTTATAAAAAAGCTCATCCGAAGCCTGCTCGGGCGAAACACCAAAGTTGTGTGAAAGAGTTGCCGAAATTCGGTTTTTAAGTTCATTGGGTGTATATTTCATAAAAAGCTCTCTCCTTTTTGAAAATAGCGTTAGAATTTGTTACCCTTATATAATATTATATTTTTTTAAAAATTTCAAGTGCATTTGCAAATATTATGCTTTAAAAACAAAGGCTTTTTATACAAAAATTATAAAAAAATGGTTTTACTTCAAAAATATCTCTTTAAATTTGTGCAATTAGCACAAAAAACAATGCAAATTTATTTGTAGTGTGAAGCTGGAAATAAAATTCAAAAGCCGCATTGACAAACCTTGAATTTAATGTCATAATAAAATTATAAAAATTTTTTAAAAATAAATGCAATAAAATGCACTCCAAATACATTAGTTATATGAAGGGAGCAAAATCACAATGATTATTTTTAGTACAACAGCCTTTTTCGGTACCGACGATAAAACTCTGGACGCCCTTCTTTTAAGGGTGGCTAAAAAGGACAATACCGCTTTAGAGGAGCTTTATAAGCTCACCAAAGCAGGTATTTACGGTTTTGCCCTTTCGGTTCTCAAAAACCCTTCGGATGCTGAGGATGTATTACATAACACCTATTTAAGCGTATGGGTGTCGGCATATATGTACGCGTCGGAGGGCAAGCCTATGGCGTGGCTTATCACCATAGCCAAAAATCATTGCTTTAAGATTTTCAGAAATCGCAAATGGAGTGATGACAGCGAATTATCCGAAAATACAGCCGATGAAGCACCTGATTTTACCCTTTTGGCTGATGAAAAATGGGTTTTAGAGGAATATTTAAGCTCCCTTGATGATGACCAGCGCCAAATAATAATGCTTCACGCGGTGTCGGGATTTAAATTCAGGGAAATAGGTGATTTTTTAAATATGCCGCTATCTACGGTACTTTCAAAGTATCACAGAGGTCTTAAAAAATTAAAAGAAGGCTATAAAAAGGAGGGTGCCCTTAATGAATAATAGGGAATTGGAAGGAAAAATTAAAAATGCTGTAGAAAAATCCACTCCCGATGTATGGGAAAGGGTGCAGAATGACATATCTTACGGGAAAGGAGAGATAGTTACTATGTCAGATAAAAAAAGAAAATCCAAAATAGTAGGTATTATTTCGTCGGTTGCCGCGGCTTTGGTGCTTATTTCGGCAGCAGTTTTTGGAATAACAAATTACAATAAAGCAGATTTAAAGCCCGTTTCAACCATTTATTTAGAGGTTAATCCCCAGATTGAATTATCCCTTAACACCTATAATAAGGTGCTTGAGGCTACCCCTAGAAATGAGGACGGTAAAAAGGTGCTTGGTGATATGAACCTTAAAAACACCGAGCTTGATGTGGCTCTTAACGCAGTTTTGGGTTCTATGGTTAAAAACGGGTATCTCACAAAGGACGCAAACTCGGTTTTAATAAGTGTTGAGCACGAAACCTTGGTTAAGGCAAATTACCTTAATATAGAGGTTTTGGAGTCGGTTGAAAATAACGGTTTCGGCTTTGCGACGGTAGTTCAAACGGTTGAAAACAATAATGAGCTTAAATCAGAGGCAAAAAAACTGAACATCACCTCGGGTAAGGCGAAATTGATTCGCACCATTAAGGAAAACGGAGTAAAGGCTTCTGAGGAGGATTTGTCTAAGCTTTCGGTACACGAGCTGAATTTGATTTTGCAAAGCCATATTAATGAGGATAACAAAGATGAAAGCATTAATAACAAAGGTACTGCCAATAAAGGCGAGTATATCAGCGCAGAAAAGGCAAAGGAAATTGCTCTTAAAGCGGCAAATGTAAAGGAAAACTCCGTAACCGATTTGGAAATAGATTTTGACTACGATTTTGGCAAAATGGTTTATGAGGTTGAATTTGAGGCAGGAAATAAGGAATATGATTACGAGCTGGATGCCGTAAGCGGAGAAATTTTGAAATCTCATACAGAGGGTAAAAATTCCAAAAACGAAACAAGCTCCAAGCCTGCAAATTCCTCTAAGCCTTCAAGTAATTCGGATATAATATCCTCAAACAAAATTGACGCCGTTATTGCTCCTGAAAAAGCCCTTGAAATCGCAATTTCTCACGCGGGGGTTGATAAAAACAGAGTAAGTGATGTTAAATCGGAAATTGATTTAGAGGATAACTCTCGCTATTGTTACGAGGTTGAATTTAAAGCAAATGGCTATGAATATGAGTATGAAATAGATGCCGTAAGCGGTAAAGTGCTTGAAAGCAAAAAGGAGCTTGATGATTAAATAACCAAAAAATATATGGTAAAAATAAACATTATTTTTAAAGGGAAATAGCCTAAACAACGGCTTTTTTGCAAAATATATGTCATAAATAAACATTTAACCCCTTTTTCAAGGTTTTCAAAGCCTTGACAAAAGGGGTGTTTTTGTAGTAAAAATATAATGTAAGCATTGGTGAAAGTGGCTTTATTTTAGCACTTTTGCCAAAAAATAAAAATGGAGGTATTATTTATGAGCAAAAAACTTATTTCAGTTTTGCTTGCAGTTGTTATGGTAATAACTGCGGCCTTTGGCGGAATGACCGTTTCTGCCGAGGGTGTAACCAACTATGTTGGTGACGGCGGATTTGAAAACGCCGATTTTTCGGGTACCATTCTTAATTTTGGTACAGGTGGCGCAACCCAAACCCAAACTTGGGGCCGTTTCAGTTCGGGCGTTACCAGAATGGAGCTTGTTACATCTGCTAACTATAGCAGTGAGGACAGCGTAGAGCTTAATGGTAACCAGTATTTAAAATCGGGTGTTACCGCAGACGGTAACTACATCCGTGGATTTGGTCAAATACTTGAGCTCACCGCAGGTGATTATGTTCTTAGCTTTATTGCAAAGTCGGATGCAGGTAATCTATTCTCAGCAGGTATTTATAATACTTCGGTAAATTCTATTTCTGTTAGTAATGCAATTGCCTACACCTATTTAGATGCTACCAATTACTGGAAAGAGTATACCCTTGAGTTTACTGTTTCTGCTGATGGTATTTATCATCTTATAATTGGCGGTAACTCCGGTGGCGACAGCAACATCAGACTTTTTTATATGGATAATGTTGCGGTTTATGCTAAAAACAGTGTTATTACCATTGATGCTGTTGCTACCGTAGGCGGTACTGTTACAGGTGGCGGAGTTGTATCTAATGGCGATACCGTTACCCTTACCGCAACTGCAAAAAGCGGCTACACCTTTGAGGGCTGGAGCGACGGCGACCTTAACGCTACCCGTAGCTTTACGGCAACCGCTAACGCAACCTATACCGCTAACTTCACCAAAAACAGCGCCGATTTTGTTCCCAACGGCGATTTTGAGTCGGAGGATTGGGTTCTTTCCGATTATTGGACCTCAGTTTCAGGTCACAATGTATTTTTAGAAGCAGCTGATCCCGAGAATGCTAACAACACCGTAGCCTATGCCGAGGGTGCAAAAGGCACATCTATGGTTTCTAAAAACACCATTACCTTAAAGCAGGGCCATACCTATGTTTTAAAATTCAACTCTTATATAGCTGCTGCCGTTGAAGGCAACGGTACAAACTTCTACCGTGTAGGATTTTTAATCCCCGGCGCTACCGCTTTAGGCGGCGCAAACTTTGTTTCAGGTGCTTTCTATAGCGTATATAATAATACCACTTCTTCAGAGCGTGGTACCTGGAAAGAGTTTACCTATGAGTATACCCATAATTCAGCCGATACCGAGGCTAATATTGTTTTGGGTATGTACAATAATGAATGTACCTCTGATTGGTATATAGATAACATTGCTTCTTATGATAAAGCTGATGTTTGTGAAATGACCGTTACCGCCCAAAGAGGTGGTAGTGTAACCGGCACAAAAACAGTTTATGTTACAGGTGAGGTGTTAACCCTTACCGCAGTAGCAAAAGAAGGCTTTGAGTTTGCAGGCTGGAGCGACGGCGAAGCCTCTGCTACCCGTACAGTTACCGCAACAGCAGGTGCAGCTTATGTTGCACAGTTTACAAGAACCTCAGCCAACCTTGCAGTCAACGGCGATTTTGAGGATGACTCTTGGAGCATTGCTGATGCTTGGGGTGTTGTAGTAAACGGCGATAAGCACTTTGAAAAGGCTGTAGATGCAAACGGCAATACATATGCTAAAACCGTTCCCTCTACAAGACGTTCCTTAGCCTCTGATGTAATTACAGTTCAGCCCGGCGAAAGCATTGTGCTTGAGTTCGACTCCAGAATTGTTTACAAAACAGGTGAAACAAATACGGGCGATAATAACGGCTTCTACCGTTACGGCTTTATCGAAGCTTCGCAAACGAACTTAGGCGGTTCTGCCTTCACCTCCCTTGCAGGTAACAGCTATCAGTCATATACACCCGGTGTAGCTACCGAGGTAAATCAAATGTTCTATTGGAATTTAGCCAAAAAGACCTACACTAATACCGGTGATACCGCAGTAGAGGTTAAGGCTGTTATTGGTTATTATGATAATTCCTGTACCTTTGAATGGCAGATAGATAATGTTAAAATTTACAACACTAAGGATGTTGTGACTGTTAGCGTTTCCGCTGAAAACGGCACCGCAACCGCCGCAACCGCACTTAAGGGTGAAAGCGTTACAGTTACCGCTACTCCCGAAAAAGAGGGCTATGAGTTCTTAGGCTGGTATAACGGTGATGCAGTTGTTTCTACTAGTGAAGCCTACACATTTGTTGCTGATGAAAATGTAACTCTTGTTGCAAAATATAAAATAGTTTATCCCCCCGTATACAGCGTAGTAAACGGCGATTTTGAAAATTCGGATAACCTTAAGCTTACCACCAATCTTACAGGTAGTGATGAAGAAGGCGTTTGGGGTAAGGTAGGCACAGGTGTTAATATGTTCGCCCTTGCCACCGCAACTGATGAGGACCCCGATTTTGTTGGAAGCGCTTATGCATTAGCAACCGTTCCCTCAGAAGGCTATGTTAGAACCTTTGGTCAGTTTGTAACCCTTAAACCCAATACCGATTATACCTTGGAATTTCTGGCAAAGAATAATATCGTAAGTGGAAATGCAGTACCTGTATACGGCGCAGTTATTAAGCGTATGACCGGAAGCCATGGCGTAACCGTTGCCGGAGGCGCTGCAAACGTAGTAAGTCCCGCTTCCTATGCAATCATAGAAAACAATGGCGAGTGGCAACGTTACAAAGTTGAATTTAACAGCGGTAACGTTACCGAAGCAGTTGTTGCCTTTGGTAGTAACACAACCGCAACCGCAGGTATGTACTTCGCAGTTGATAACGTAGTTCTTACCGAGTGCAAAACAGTTTATATAAGTGATTTTGAAAATGGTGCAGACGGCTGGACCGCAACCAACGGTGCAACCGTTACAACAACAAATATTGCTAGTACTGCAATTGCAGGTTTTGCAAAATATTTGGGCAATAACGTAGGTATTTTAAATCCTGTGGCAGAAGGCGACGTATTCACATCACCTGCATTTGCAACCAAGGTTGGTGAAAGATACGACGTAGTAATCTACACAAGACACAACTCTGCCGATGCTACAAGAGGTAACTTCTCCTTTACCGCAGGCGGCGAAAAAGAAAACCTTTCAATTGCATTATACGGCAGACCTGGCGACGATAGTGAGTTAGGCAAATACGAAAATAACGACGGCTTTATGGTTAATCCTATTTCTATGGGTGCTACCGCAAAATATGATAGCGATACCTTTACAAAACTTATTTTCACATTTACCGCTACTGCTGAAACTCACAATATTTCCATTACTGCAAATACTCCCGTAAGCGCATTTATTGATGGATTTGTACTTTACGCTCATAGCGATGCAGTAGAGCTTGCCGAGAATAGCGTAGGCTTTAAGGGTACTGCAATCCGTACCACAGGCGTTCAGGGACTCCGCTTTAAGAATACCATTTCTGTAGATGCCTTAACACATCTTGGCAACTACGCAAGGGTTGTTGAATATGGTACTCTTGCCATTAAGGAAGATTACAAGGTTGGCGCTCTTACAGTAGAAAACCTCACCGATGGCACCTATGAATACACCAAAACAGGCGGTACAGTAGGCTGCAGACTTAAAGTAGGTGTTGCCTACAAGGCAGAGGACGGCACAGATGTTGCTTTTGCAAAGGATTTGTACAACATAGATTTCACAGGCGTGCTTGTTGGTATTAGTGAAGATAACTATTCTTCTAACTATGTTACCAGAGCTTATGCAAAGGTTCAGTTTGCCGACGGTTCTTATGCCTATGTTTACGGCGATGAGCAGGTTGCAAGCGTTTCGGCTGTTGCACAGTATATTGTAGATAACAACCTTGAAACCGCAGAAATCCGCGATTATTTAAATACCAATATCCTTGGTAAATAAACACTGACATTCAAGGATATTAAATACTAATATTTTGGCGAGTGATATATAATTTTTGATAAAGTCTTATATCATATATCTCCCTACCCAAACGAAAATCCGTTCACGAAAGTGGGCGGATTTTCGTCTTTATTATTCATTAAAAAAGAACGGATTTTCGAATGAATAATGAATAATTTTTATCTTCCCGTGACCGAAAGGTTACAGATAAATTGGGGTTTGAACGCTAGGCGTTTTTATTGCGGGATGGTTTTATGCGATTGGCTTAGTCTCGTTCCGCGCCCGGAAGGTCACAAGTAAATTGGGGTTTGAAGATGAAATTGTATTAAACAGATGTAGGGAACGGCCAGCGTGCCGTTCCTAAAAAATGTGATAATTATACGGAACAACACATTGGTTGTTCCCTACGCGTTTCAATTTTTCTGCGGTAAGTTAATTTGACAATACTGACATTTTGCTGTATAATGTATAATGTGAAAAAATGTGTTAAGGAGAAAAAATTTATGCAAAATATTGTAACAGCAGTTGCAAAAGAATTATCCCTTCGTGAGGACTATGTGCAAAACATAATAACCCTGCTTGATGACGGTAACACCGTTCCCTTTATTGCCCGTTACCGCAAGGAAATGCACGGCTCTATGGATGACCAGATGATAAGAACCTTAGTCGATAGAGTTCAGTATTTAAGAAATTTAGAGCAAAGAAAAACCGAGGTTCTTTCCTCTATTGAGGAGCAGGGAAAACTAACCGACGAGCTTAAGGAACAAATTGAAGCCGCCGTTACCTTGGCAGAGGTTGAGGATTTATACCGTCCGTACAAGCAAAAGCGCCGTACCCGCGCTACCATTGCAAAGGAAAAAGGCTTAGAGCCTTTGGCAGAGCTTATTTTAGCAGGTGGAGAGGGCAAAACCCTTGCCGAAATTGCCGCCGATTTTATTGACGAGGAAAAGGAAGTTAACACCGTAGAGGACGCCCTTGCAGGCGCTAACGATATTATTGCCGAGCAACTTTCGGATAACGCCGAAATCCGTCGTCTTTTAAAGGAGCTTATTAATAAACGCGGATTTATTTCTTCTAAAGCGGCTACCGAGGAGGACAGCGTTTATAGGCAGTATTATGAATTTTCCGAGCCTGTTCACAAAATTCAAAGCCACCGTATTCTAGCCATAAATCGCGGCGAAAAGGAAAAGTTTTTAAAGGTTTCTGTGGAGATTGATGAGGGCGAGGCTCTTAGAATTTTGCTTAACCGTCTGCCCGAGGGTGAGGCAGAATACAACGCATTTTATTTGGCTGTTGCAGAAGATTCCTATAGCCGACTTATTTTTCCCTCGGTTGAGCGTGAAATAAGGTCTAATCTTACCGAAATGGCAAGCGAACAGGCAATAAAAATGTTCGGCGCCAATCTAAAGCCACTTTTAATGCAACCCCCCGTTAAGGATAGGGTTACTTTGGGCTTTGACCCCGCCTACCGCACAGGTTGTAAAATCGCCGTTGTAGACGGTACCGGCAAGGTGCTTGATACCACCGTTGTTTATCCCACACCACCTCACAATAAAAAGGAAGAAGCCGCCGCGAAGCTATCTGCCCTTATAAAAAAACACGGAATTACCGCCATTGCAGTTGGTAACGGCACCGCATCTAAGGAGTCGGAAATTTTTATTTCCGAGCTTATTAAGGAGCACGAAGGCGTTCAGTATATGATGGTTAATGAGGCGGGAGCCTCGGTTTATTCGGCATCCAAGCTGGGTGCAGAGGAGTTCCCCGATTTTGATGTATCTCTCAGAAGCGCCGTTTCCATTGCCCGCCGACTTCAGGACCCCTTGGCAGAGCTTGTTAAAATCGATCCTAAATCCATAGGTGTTGGTCAGTATCAACACGATATGCCCGAAGCAAGACTGAATGAAACCCTGACAGGTGTTGTGGAGGACTGCGTTAACGCCGTTGGTGTTGACCTTAACACCGCTTCTCCCAGCTTGCTCACCCGTGTTTCGGGACTCAACGCTTCAATTGCTAAAAATATAGTTGCTCACCGTGAGGAAAACGGCGAATTTAAGGATAGGAAAACCCTTTTAAAGGTTTCAAAGCTAGGGCCTAAAGCCTTTACCCAGTGCGCAGGCTTTTTGCGTGTTGTTGGGGGTAAAAACATTTTGGATAACACAGGTGTTCACCCCGAAAGCTATGAAGCCGCCGAAATTATGCTTAAAAATCTAGGCTTTACTCCCAAGGATGTTGCCGACGGTAATTTGGGCGATTTGGAGTCGAAGCTTGAAGCCTTTGGCGTAGATAAAATGGCAGAGCTTTGCTCGGTTGGTGTACCCACCGTTAAGGATATTGCAAAGGAGCTTCAAAAACCCGGTCGCGATCCCCGTGATGAGCTTGTTAAACCAATGCTTCGAAGCGATATTATGGATATGAACGACCTTAAAGAGGGTATGATTTTAGACGGCACCGTTAGAAATGTTATTGATTTTGGTGTGTTTGTGGATATTGGTGTCCATCAGGACGGACTTGTTCATATTTCTGAAATCTGCAACCGCTTTATTAAGCATCCCAGCGAGGTGTTAACCGTTGGCGACCTTGTAAAGGTTATGGTTATTGGTGTAGATGTAGCCAAAAAACGCATTTCTCTTAGTATTAAGCAGGTGAAAAACTAATGCCACAGCTTATTTTAACCGATTTTGACGGCACTCTTTTTCCAAAAGAAAAGCAGGAGCTTTCAAAGGAATTTATACAAAAAATTATAAATCTTACCAATAGGGGGACTTATTTTGCAGTTAACAGCGGGCGCCCTTACGGAACCTTAAAAAAACTGCTTGCTCCCCTTATAAACCGCACCGTATTTATTTGTAATGACGGTGCGCAGATAATGTATAAAAACTGCCTTCTTTACAAAAATCCCGTTTGTGCCATAAAGGCAAACGAAATCTGCCACAAGGCAAATACAAACACCCTCAAACCATTTGCGGCCCTCAGGGAACGCAATGTACCCATAACAGATGATGTTATGGCAAAAAAGCGCCTTTTTGGTGAGGAGATTTACAAGCTGATTTTTGTAAAAAATAATCCCCTTTCAGAAGATGTTTCCCAGCTTAAAAAGCTTGCAGAGCAAAAGGGACTCAGAATTTGTTATGAGGATGCAGAGTACCTTGAATTTTGCAATAAATCCTCCGACAAAGGGGTTGCTACCGACTTTTTAATAAAAAAATTCGGCATAACGGGTGAGGTTATTGCCTTTGGTGATACTAAAGGCGATTTTCCAATGTTTGAACGGGCAGACCGCGTTTTCATCCCCACCACCGCAAAGGATTTTACCTTTAATGGCGCAAAAACGGTGGAGGATGTTCAGCAGTTTATAATAAATGAGTTGTAATTATTTCTATGTTGATTAATTTTTAAAATTGTGTTAAAATTGTTTTAGTGATAACGAAGGAGGAAACTTTATGAGCGATAGAATTTATACAATTGATGAAATCAAAGCAATTGTTGAGCCAATTGCTAAGTCATATGGAGTTCAAAGAGTATTCCTCTTTGGTTCATATGCAAGGGGAGAAGCAACACCTTCCAGTGACCTTGATTTTAGAATTGATAAAGGCAGTTTAAGAGGGCTTTTTGCATTAGGCGGTTTATATGCCGATTTAGAAGAATGTTTTGAAAAAGAACTTGATGTTTTAACAACAGGTAGCCTTGAGCCTGAATTTTTAAATATGATTGCTAATGAGGAGGTTTTAGTTTATGAAGCTTGACCGCGATCTTAATATCATTGAAAAAATTTATAAATATTGCCTCCAAATTGATGAGGCGCATAATATGTTTAATCAAAATTATGAAATATTTAAAATCAACTCGGTTTACAAAAATTCAGTTTGCTTGTGCTTAATGCAGATAGGCGAACTTGCTAATAATCTTTCGGAAAATTTTAAAACTGATAATAAAGATATTCCTTGGCGAGAAATCAGAGGAATGAGGAATATTGTTGCTCACGAATATGGTCATATTGATTATGAGATTGTTTGGGAAACTATTGAGGATTCAGTTCCTGAGTTAAAAAAATTTTGTGAAAATAAATTAGGTTTATAACTATAACCCCCTGCTTTTGAAAAACATCAAAAGCAGGGGGAGTTTTTTGTTAAAAATTATATTTTATTTTCATAATTTGCAATATTAATTATTTTTTTGTCGGTTTTTTGGGCGTATTTCATTGCTTTATATGCACCGCCTTTATTATTAGTGACATAGCAAATAACCAAATTCGACATATCTATCATTTCAAAATTTCTTGTTTCAATTGCCCTTTTTGGGTGGGCTAATTCTGCCGAAAAGGAAATCCTTACATCATTATAATATTCTTCAAAATATTTTGTATTATTTTTGTATTCTGCCGTTTCGTAAGGCAAGTTCAACACTAAATAGCTATTGTCGTCACGGTAATTTTTTTGCACACGACGCACTGCTGAAGATGCCACAATATCAAAATCTCCATTACGACCTACCAAAAAATCTACACATTCATTTTCGTCAATAATTTTTTCTATGAGTTTTTCTAAAATTCTTTGCAAAGCAAGGGGATTTTCAATGTACCTGTGTCCAAAAAAAGATACTGTGTAGCAGTTAAACAATAACATCAGCCCCAAAAATTAAAAAGTGCGCCAACCGAAGCGGCGCACAAAAAACGCAAACTCCGATTGTCGCGAAACAAAAACTCAATAGAAATTAGGGGTTGTTACACACTCTAAAACTACCTCGCAGAATTTGCGTTTTTATCAAATTCAAAAGGTAATTTTAGTTTTTCAAAAAATGCGAAAATAATCCCCTTTTTTTAAAAAAAGAGAATAACCCCAATTCTATTTATTAAGTTTTTGTCTCGCAATTAAAGTATAATTTAAAGTATAGGGCTATGTCAAGTGGTTAGACGAAAAAATTTTAAAAATTGAACGCTAGGCGTTTTTATTGCGGGATGGTTTTATGTAATTGGCTTAGTCTCGTTCCGCGCCCGGAAGGTCACAGGTAAATTGGGGTTTGAACGCTAGGCGTTTTTATTGCGGGATGGTTTTGTGCGATTGGCTTAGTCTCGTTCCGCGCCCGGAAGGTCACAGGTAAATTGGGGTTTATCGCACAAATTGGTGAATTATATCGTAGGGAACGGCCAGCGTGCCGTTCCTAAAAAATGTGGTAATTATACGGAACAACACATTGGTTGTTCCCTACGCGTTTGAAAGGCGTTTCGCCTTTTCAAACTACAATTTATCGGTTTAATTATCTAGCATCTAGCGTCTAACATCTAGCATCTAAAAGGGGAAGAAAAAAATGCAGAAGAAGTGAAAATTTAAAACTTCTTCTGCATTTTTTAGGTTTTTTATATTGTTTATGGGATTTTAGTCTACTATTTCGGCTAACACGCCGTCCCTTACAGTTTCTAAAATTTCAACTCTTTTTATTACACCCGAGGGGACGCTTTCCCTTACAAAAACGGGAATATAATCCTCGCTGTAGCCGTGGGAAAATTCACCGTCAAAGCGTTCAAAAAGCACACTTCGGGCTTCACCCTTTAAGGATGATAAAAGCTCGCTAGAAGCCTTGTCACATTCTTTAGACATTTTTGCGGCGCGGTTGCTTTTTACATCCTCGGCAACCCGCTGTTTAACATCCATATTAGCGGCAAAGGTGCCTTCTCTTATGCTATAAGGGAAAATGTGTGCCTTTAAAAATCCAACCTTTTTGGCAAACTCCAACGACTCATTAAATTCCTCATCACTTTCCCCAATAAAGCCAACCATAATATCTGTGGTGATGGAGCCGTTTTTCCATATGTTTTTTATTTTTTTGGTAAGGCAGTAGTATTCCTCGGCGGTGTAAAGGCGGTTCATTCTTTTTAGGGTTGCCTCACAGCCCGATTGAAGAGAAAGATGAAATTGTGGGCAAAATTCCTTAATGCCTTTAAGCCTTTTAAGTAGCTTATCATCTGTAAGGTCGGGTTCTAAGGAGCCCAGACGCACCCTCTCGATGCCCGAAACCTCGGCAACCGTTTCCACCGCGTCGGCAAGGGTTAGGTCTAAATCCTTGCCATAGGAGGAAAGATTTATTCCCACCAAAACAATTTCGCTAAAGCCGTTTTGTGCTAGATTTTCGGCTTCCTTTTTTATATCGGCAAGGCTTCGGGAACGCACTCTGCCCCTTGCTTTTGGAATTATGCAGTAGGTACAGCCTCTGTCACAGCCGTCCTCAATTTTCATATAGGCTCTGGTGCGCTCGGAAAAATTCTCAAGGGTGCCCGCTTCAAATATTTCACCCTTTTGGTGGGGGGAAATGCTTATAATTCTGTTGTGGCTTTTAAAATATGTTTCTACGGCGGATACAATATCCCTTTCGCTTCCGTTTCCTAAGATTATATCGGCGGGAAGGGACTCGGCATCGGTTGGAAAGGCTTGGGGCATACAGCCCGTAAGCAGAATAACTGCGTTTTGGTTTTGCCGTTTGTAGCGGCGTGTAAGCTGTCTTGTTTTTCGGTCACTTTCTGCTGTTACGGTGCAGGAGTTAACAACAATTAATTCTGCCGATTTGGCATCCTCGGTTAAAACAAATCCAATGGAGCCCAACTGTTCTAACATTTTTTCGGTTTCATAGCGGTTAACCTTACAGCCCAGTGTGTGAAAAAATACCTTCATAACCCTTTTCCCTTCCGTAAAAGTCTTTGCATAGTTTTATTTTTAAAAACCAAATGCAAATGGCATATAAAAGTATTTTAACATAAAAATCCCCCATTCGTCAAGCAAAATAAGGGCGAAATAAAATATTGCAAAAAGCTCCGCGGTATGTTAAAATCAAATTAATATATAATTGTTTTTATCTTGAAAATTTATTATAGATAGGGTTGATTTTATGCCAAAATTGTTTGGTAAGGAGTTATCAAAAACCGAGATTTTAAAGCGAATAGGCGATATTTCTCAAATCGCGGGCGCCGTAAGGTACACCTATGACGAGGGCAAGGCGAAGGGTGTTTGCGCCATTGAGGTTAAAACAGGCGGGGGACTCAGATTTGTTATTCTGCCCGACAAGGGTATGAACATAGCCTACACCGAGGTTAACGGAACACCTTTTTCCTACATATCCAAAACGGGGATTGTTAGTCCTGCCCATTATGACGAAACCGATTTTTTGCGAAGCTTTGAGGGTGGACTTCTTACCACCTGCGGTCTTACCTATATGGGTGCGCCCTCGGTAGATGAGGGTGTAGCTCTTGGTGCTCACGGCAGAATTTCCAACACACCCGCCTTTGACGTTTCTATTCATCAGGGCTGGGACGAAAATGGCGAATATGTTATAGAGGTTAGCGGTAAAGTTCGCGAGAGTTCTATGTTTGGTGATAACCTTGTTTTAAAGCGCACGATTAAAGCCTATCTTGGAGAAAACAAAATATATTTACACGATGAGGTTGAAAATGCAGGGTTTAATAAATCTCCCCTTATGGTGCTTTATCATTTTAATTTCGGGTACCCTCTTTTAAGCGAAAAGTCTTTACTTAAAACAAACTGTGAAAACCTTCGTCCCCGTGATGCGGATGCATCGGTGGGTGTTGATGATTGCGAAAAATTTTCGCCACCGATTGAAGGCTATAAGGAACAGGTTTTTTACAGAAATTCGGTTAAGGATAGCTACGCGCAGCTTATTAATCCCGATTTAGGCGCATCGGTAAAATTGGAGTTTTCGGCTGAGCAGTTACCCTATTTTGTGGAGTGGAAGCAGGTTGGCGAGCAGGATTATGTTGTGGGCTTGGAGCCTGCCACCAATCCGCCCGACGGCAGAGCAAAGGTAAGAGCTGACGGCGAACTGAATTTCTTAGAGCCCCAGCAAAAACGGGAGTTTGATATAACAGTATCGTTTGAAACGCGTGGCGTTTTGTAAATTGAAAATTAATTATTCAAGGTGTAAAATATGGAAAAAGATATCCGCAAGGTTAAAATTACAATGGACGGAATAAAACGGGATGTTTCGGTTAAGAAAAATCTTTCTACTATTATTATGCTAACAATTGCCATACCTTTATTAATTTGGTTAATTATACAAGCAGTTTCTAATTTGTCCGTTTCGCAGTTTTTCTTTTTTGGTTGGCAGATAATTTTTGCTGTTTCTATTTTCGTGCTTTCATATTTTTTAATTATGCACTCTGCCCTTTATAATTTTATTGCTTTTAAAAAGGGTAGGATTACCATAAAAAGGGACAGGGTTGTTGAGGTTAAAGAAAGAAATGGCAGAAAAGGTCTTGTGATTTATGACTGTGTGTTTTCTTCCCGTATAAAAACGGGCAAAACAACCAAAAGTATAGTTTATTCAACCTCAAACAGAACCAAAGAATATGAAGGTACTGCAAACGAAATGGATGGCGATTGGGTAGGTAAAATCGGCGATGAATACTACCTAATATTTTTAGGCAAAAAGAAAAATCCCAGTATGATTTACAACACAAGATATTTTTATATTGAAGGTGATGAGAATGAATAATTTAATTAGCAAGGTTGCAGAAAATTTAACCAAAAACAATATGCAAGCCTTTGTGGTGGATAAAAGGGACGAAATCTTGCCCCTTTTAAAAAATCTTTTGCCTGACGGCGCATCAGTTGGTGTGGGAGGCTCGGTAACCCTTGATGAAATTGGGGTTATTCCATTCTTGCGTGAGGGTAATTATGCCTTTTTTGACCGCTATGCCGAGGGACTTTCCCGCCTCGAAGCTGTGGAAATTATGCGTCAGGCTCTTCTTTCCGATGTTTTTATAACCTCCTCCAACGCCGTAACCGAAAAGGGTGAGCTTTACAATGTAGACGGTAACGGTAACCGTGTTGCCGCCCTTTGCTTTGGTCCCAAAGAGGTAATTGTTATTGTGGGTGCCAACAAAATTGTTAAGGATTTAAAGGCGGCGGAGGAGAGGGTTAAAACCATAGCCGCGCCTAAAAATTGCGCAAGACTGGGACTGGAGTCCCCCTGCTTTAAAAACGGGGAGTGCGCATCTATTGGCTTTAAAAACCGTGAAATGTGTGACGGCTGCCGCACCGACTCAAGAATTTGCAGTACATATGTGCTAAGCGGTTATCAACGCAACAAGAACAGAATAAAGGTTATTCTTTGTAAAGAAAATTTGGGGTATTAAAATAAAAGCATCTCTCATAATATTTAAATATATATGGAGGTGCTTAAAATGAAAAAATCTATTAAATTTTTAGCGGTATTTATGGCAATATCATTGTCCGTAATACCGCTTTTTTGTCTGCATTTTACGGCAGGGGCAGAGGTTGCGACCGAATATCTAAGTGATGATTTGCTAACAGATATTCCAACGGTTTCCGCCGCCGCAACGGTTGATACTGCCCTTAGCATAAAGGCAAAAAGCACAGTTTTAATGGAGCCGCACACAGGCAAGGTGCTTTATGAAAGCAATCCCGACGAAAAATTAGCCCCCGCTTCCATAACCAAAATAATGTCACTTTTGCTTGTTATGGAGGCAATTGAAAACGAAAAACTAACTCTGGATACCAAGATTACCACAAGTGAGCACGCGGCATCTATGGGCGGCTCCCAAATTTGGCTTGAGATTGGGGAGCAAATGACGGTGGATGAGCTTCTTCGCGCATCGGTAATTGCCAGCGCAAATGATGCCACAGTTGCCCTTGCCGAAGCCGTTTCGGGTAGCGAGGAAACCTTTGTGGAGCTTATGAACAAAAGGGCTGTGGAGCTTGGAATGAAAAATACAACCTTTAAAAATGCCTGCGGTTTGGATGCTGACGGGCATCTTACCACAGGCAAGGATGTTGCAATAATGGCGTCTGCGCTTATTAAGCACGCTCTTATTAAAAAATATTCAACCGTTTGGATGGATGCTCTCAGAAATGGCAAAAGCGAGCTTACCAACACTAATAAATTGGTGCGCTACTACAGTGGTGCAACGGGACTTAAAACGGGCACAACATCCAAGGCGGGGTGCTGTGTTGCCGCCACCGCCGAGCGAGACGGTATGGAGCTTGTTGCCGTTGTAATGGGCGCAGAAAATTCTAATGAGCGATTTACGGGTGCCAAAAAGCTTCTTGATTACGGCTTTGCAAATTGGTCATTTGCGGTGCTGACTCCCGACCTTAAGGATGTGGGGAATATCCCCGTATTGAAGGGTATGGAAAAGGAAATTTCGGTTGACATTGGCGGTGGAGAGGTAAATCTTTTATTGCCAAAGGGCAAGCAGGACGAAATTACCCAAATTATAGAGATTAAGGAAAATATTGAAGCGCCTGTTTTGGTGGGGGATGTAATTGGCTCGGTTAAATTTATGCTGGAGGATAAGCAGATTGGCGAGTTACCGCTTTATTCGGCAAATGAGGTGGAAAGGGTTAATTTTTTAAATGCCTTCGGATTGATATTTGCCTCCGCCACCTTGCCGTGATGAGTTGAGTTTACAGTTTACAACCACAATCTTTTCGGATGCGGAACGATACTCAAGTTATATCCGTAAAACTTATTCGTAATAAATCCAATCTAAGATTGGCGGGCGCGTTTGGTGCGGTCGGGCTTTTCAGAGTCGCTAAAGGTTTCTTTAAGCCACAACACCGAAAGCTCTATCCATTTGTTAAAGGACGGAAAAACTTTGGGGCAGGTCTGCTCATCACCCGTGGCAAGACCGTGTCCCCCCTCGGGGAAAATGTGAAGCTCAAAGGGGATGTTGTTTTTGTCCAAAGCGCGGGCAAAATCCATACTTTCCTCTACCGAAACGGCATTATCCATAAAGGTGTGCGCCAAAAAGGAGGGCGGAGTGTGGGCACCTACATTTTGGCTTGTGTCAAGCAGTTTTTCGGTCGAGTCCCAATCCCTGTTTCCAATAAGGCGGGGAAGGGCGGGTGCCATCCAACTGCGAGTGGTGATAACGGGGTAGCATAAAATAAGAGCGTTTGGCTGATTTTCGCCCTTTAAGCAACCCGATTTTTCCATTACCTCGGGCAAATTCCAATGAACACCGAGGGAAGCGGTGAGGTGTCCGCCTGCCGAAAATCCGCAAACTGCGATTTTGTCAGGAATAACACCCCATTCATCGGCATTTTCGCGGATTATCTTCATAGCCTTTGATAAATCAATGAGCGGTTTGGGAAACACCGCATTTTCACCTACGGTATAATAAAGCACAAAGGCGTTGTAGCCATTTGCCGAATACTGCAAGGCTATGGGGTCTGCCTCTCTTGGGGAGCACATACCGTAACCGCCACCGGGACAGACCACAACGGCGGGACGGTCAAAGCCGTAGTTCCATTTTGGCTCCTTTTCGTGAAGATAGCAGTTAAGATAAACATTATTTTCTATGTCAATATCAATTCTTTTAAAAATCATAAGCCTACCTCGTTAATCTGTATATCTTGCTCTGTTTTCGGGATTGAATTCTTCCTTTTCGTCGGAGAATAAACGGTTAAGCCAAAGAACCGAAAGCTCCATCCATTTGCTGAAGGACTCATCAACATAGCGTGCGGTTTCGCGATTTCCAAGTCCCATTCCGTGGTAACCGTTGGGAACAACGTGCAATTCAAAAGGAATGTCGTTTGCATCTAAAACTCGCGCGAATTCCAGACTCTCATTAACGGGAACGCAGTTGTCAACAAAGGTGTGAACCAAAAATGCGGGCGGCGTGTGTGTACCGATGTGATTATTGCAATCAAGCATTTCTTTTATTTCATCGGGATTTCTGTCACCGAAAAATTTATCATATCCGTGTCCCTTCCAGAATCGCGTAGTAATTCCGGGATAGCACAGAATGAGTGCGTTGGGTTGATTTTCACCATTTGTGCAACCCGATTTTTCCATTACCTCGGGCAGCTTCCAATGAACACCAAGACAGGCGCATACATGTCCGCCTGCCGAAAATCCGCAAACTGCGATTTGATTTTTTATAATATGCCAATCATCGGCATTTTCGCGGATGATTTTAAGTGCCATGGATAAATCAACAATAGGCTTTGGGAATACCGCCGCTTCGTTTAAGGAATAGTAAAGCACAAATGCGTTGAAGCCCTTGGCAAGATATTCCAAGGCAATGGGGTCTGCCTCACGCTCGCTTAAATGGGTGTAACCGCCACCCGGACAAACCACAACGGCGGGGCGCTCCATTTTTTCTTCAAAAGCAATGGGTGGATTTTCGTGAAGATAGCAATTTAAATAAACATTGTTTTCGGGGTCGATATCTATTCTTTTAAAAATCATAAGATTACCTCTTTAGTCAATAAATCTTGCTCTGTTTGCGGCATTGAATTCCTCTTTTTTACCTGAGAAAAGGCGCTTGAGCCAAAGAATTGAAAGCTCCATCCACTTACCGAAGGATGCGTCCTCATAGTATGCCGTTTCGCGGTTTCCAAGTCCCATTCCGTGGTATCCGTTGGGTACAATATGCATTTCAAAGGGAATATTGTTTTGCTCTAAAACACGGGCGAATTCCAGACTCTCCTGAACGGGAACACCGCCGTCTGAAAAGTTGTGGGTCAAGAATGAGGGGGGAGTGTGACCGCCTACGTGCAGACTGCAATCGAGCAGATTTTTTATTTCATCGATATTTCTGTCACCGACAAATTTTTCATATTTATGTGCCAACCAACCACGGGTGGTGATAACAGGATAGCACAGAATAAGCGCGTTTGGCTTGTTTTCACCGTTCATACAGCCCGATTTTTCCATAATTTCGGGGCGATTCCAATGTACACCAAGGGAAGCGGTAAGATGTCCCCCTGCCGAAAAACCGCAAACGGCGATTTGATTTTTTATAATATGCCAGTCTTCGGCATTTTCGCGGATGATTTTAAGCGCCATGGATAAATCAACAATAGGCTTTGGGAATACAGCCGCTTCGTTTAAGGAGTAGTAAAGCACAAAGGCGTTAAATCCCTTTGCAAGATATTCTAAAGCAACGGGGTCGGCTTCTCTTTCGCTTAAATGGTTGTAACCGCCACCGGGACAAACCACAACGGCGGGGCGCTCCATTTTTTCATCAAAGGCAATGGGTGGGTTTTCGTGAAGATAACAGTTTAAATAAACATTGTTTTCTATGTCAATATCAATTCTTTTAAAAATCATTTTTAAGCAACCTTTCTGTTTTTAAAATAGCGGCTTGGGTTTTGGCGTCCTTGATTTCACCATTCATTATCATCTGTACGGCGGTTTCTAAGGGGATTTTTTTCACATTTAAAAATTCATCCTCATCGGGGTTGGTTTCACCGTAGGAAAGTCCCGTTGCAAGGTACATATAAATCACCTCGCCGCAGTAACCGGGGGTGGGGTAAAGCTCACCTAAAAAGGTGTAATTTTGGGCGGTGGCACCCGTTTCCTCCTTCAGTTCCCGTTTACCACCCTCTAAGGGTTCTTCGTCACCGTCCCGCTTGCCTGCGGGGATTTCCAAAACCACCTCGCTGTAGGGGTAACGGTATTGCTCTACCATTAAAACCTCGCCCTTTTCAGTTATGGGTACAACGCAAATACCACCGTTGTGCTCAACAACCTCGCGAGTGGCGGTGGCGCCGTTGGGAAGCAGAGCAGTATCTACTCGTAGGTTTATTATTTTTCCCTTGAATTTATATTCAAAGGATAATTGTTTTTCTTCTAAATTCATAAAAAATCCTCCTAAATTAGTCCTTTACTGCATACTATGTAATATGTAAAGGAGCAGATGACTATGGAAAGTAAAATTCACGGGATAGAGCATAGCTATTTTGAAATAAAAAGGCTTATTTCGGCTATTGCCGCAAAATATCCCTTTGTTGGCGTTAGTAATATAGGAAAATCGTCGGCGGGAAGGGAAATACCTGTACTTACCCTTGGTGCCACGGGAGATTTCACCCTTTTTATAGCGGGTGAGGATCCGTCCTGCCGAATTACAACCCTTATGCTTTTAAAATTCATCGCCGAGCTTAGCGAAAAAATTCTGGCAGGAGAGCAAATGTGCGGAATAAATATAAGAAAGGCTATGTTCGGTAGAGGAGTGGCAGTTTTACCGCTGATTAACCCCGACGGATACGAAATATCCCTAAGGGGAGAGAACGGTTGCGGACATATGGCACAGAAAATATCCAAGCTTTGCGGGGGAGATTTTTCTAAATGGCGGTCAAATTTAAGGGGAGTGGAAATATGGCGCAACTTTTTTCCGGGGTTTGAGCAACGAAGGTGCGAAGAAAAAAATTTGCATATAACGGGGCCCAGATTTGAAGGCTTTAGCGGGTACCGACCTGAATCGGAGCCTGAAACCACCGCCCTTGCCGATTTTTGCAGAAATAAAAATGTGCGTCAGATTATAAATCTTTCGGCCTTTGGTCAAACGGTTATGTATAGCGGAAACCCCGTAGCTCCGCCAAGAAGCGTGAAAATGGCAGAGGTTATGGCGGCGGTTTCCTCCTTTACCGTAACACCCCCATTTTCTAATGCAGATTTCTTTTTGGGGGATTGGTTTACCTATGAATTTTGCCGTCCCGCAATTAGTGTAAAAATAGGTTCAGGGTCAGCACCACCCTGCAGTGAGCTTACCTATTGGTATGCACGACTAAGGGAGCTATTGACCCTTTCCTGTTTGTTTTAATTAAAATTCCTTATGGAAGGCTGACATTGTAAGGTATGCCATATAAACATCAAGCTTTGATACGGTTTCAAAGGGGGCGTGCATAGAAAGTACGGGCACACCTAAATCTACAACATCAAGTCCTAAATTTGCAATATATTTTGCAACGGTACCGCCACCGCCTGCATCTACCTTACCAAGCTCGCCAATCTGCCAAACAATTTGGTTTTTCTCAAGCATTGCGCGAACTCTACCTACATATTCTGCAGATGCATCAGAGGTGCCGCCCTTACCGCCTGCTCCTGTGTATTTGGTAATAACAACTCCGTAATTAAGGTAGGAGGCATTTCGGGGGTCCATAACATCCCTGAAGGTGGGATCGGTTGCGGCATTAACATCGGCAGAAAGGCAAACGCTGTTTCTGAGTGCAAGTGTGGTGGATTTATTTTGATTACGGCAGAGGTCATCCATAATATGATAAAGGAAGTCGGAATTAAGACCTGTGTTACCGTCGGAGCCTGTTTCTTCCTTATCTGCCAAAATGCAAATGGCGGTTTTCTTTGGAGCTTCAAGCTGGGTTATTGCCATTAAAGCGGGATAGGCGCAAACGCGGTCATCGTGACCGTAGGAGCCTATCATAGAACGGTCAAGACCTAAATCCTTTGCCTTGTAGGCGGGTACACACTCAAGCTCGGCAGAAAGAAAATCGGCTTCGGTAACACTGTATTTTTCATAAAGAATGTTTAAAAGATTAAGCTTAACAAGCTCGCTTTCGCTGTCATCCTTAAAGGGCTTGCTACCAATTAAAACATTAAGCTCCTCACCCTTTATTCCTTGGGATAAGGGACGTTTGCTTTGCTCGGCGGCAAGGTGGGGGAGCAAATCGTTAACTACGAAAATAGGATCATTTTCATCCTCACCTATAGTTACATCTACTATAGTGCCATCCTTTTTGGCAAAAACACCGTGAAGGGCAAGGGGAACGGCAGTCCATTGATATTTACGAATACCGCCGTAATAGTGGGTTTTAAGAAGACCAAGCTCAATATCCTCATAAAGGGGATTGGGCTTTAAATCTAAACGGGGGGAGTCAATGTGGGCGGCGGTAACGGTGGCGCCAAGCTCAATATCATCCTCGCCGATTACAATAAATGCGGCGGCTTTGCCACGGTTATTTATATAAAGCTTTTCGCCTGCTTTGTAGGATTTTTCGGGGTTAAACTCGATAAATCCTGCTTTTTTTGCAATTTCAACAGAGGTTATAACCGCTTTGCGCTCGGTTTTTGAGTTATTTAAATAATTCTTATAGCCCTTAGAAAACTCAAAGGCGGCTTTTTCGGTTTCTTCGGAAATAACCGAATAGCCGTTTTTCTTTTTGTTAAAAAGCATTTCTTTAAGTTCTTTTGTTTCCATAAATTATCTCTCCTTTAATTTTTTTAAAAGATTCAGGGCTTCGGTTTGAAGCTCCGATAAATCTCCATTGTTATATAGTGTATATTCTGCCCGTTCTTTGTAAAAAATATCAGGCTTTGCCGCTTTAAGACGGCTATCAAGCTGAGATGGGGTTAAATTATCTCTGAATTTTATACGCCGAGCGCGAATTTCCTCACTTGCAAGCAGGGCAATTACTGCGTCACAGCGTTTGTTCTCTCCGCTTTCATAAAGGGTGGGAGCGTCTAAAAGCAGATATTCCACGCCTGCGATTTTCAGTTTTTCTATTTTTTCATCAATAGCGGCGGATATAATGGGTAGCATAATGCTGTTTAGCCTCTCGGTTGAGTCCTTGTTGGCAAAAGCTTTTTCGGCAAGCGCTTTTCTATCAAGAACGCCGTTTATAACAACACCGCCAAATTCGTTTTCAAGTGTTGAAAGAAGCTGGGGATTGGTTGTAACCTCTCTTGCAACCTTATCACAGTCTATTATTGCGTAGCCCAAAGAGGTGGCAATATCCGAAAGGGTGGTTTTCCCCGTACCGCTTGGGCCTGTAAGTCCTATTATTTTCATAAATCTATTACCTTGAAGCCTGCGGCGCGAATAAGTCGGTTGTAAACCGCAAGACCAACCCCTTCTTTAAGCGGTGCGTGAACAATTACTTTTTTGTAGCCCTTATCATCAATATCCCTTAAAAAACCGAATAAAAGCTCGGCTTGCTTTTGGTGGTCTTCATTTGCTCCAAGGGAGGTATGGGGAATTTTTAAATCCACCTCATCCTCATCATAACAAAGGGCAAAATCAAAATCGTTTTTATGTTCTTCACAGTATTTGCAAAAGGCTTTTATACTGCCTTGCGCCATAAAAACCTCGGCTTTGGGGGCGTAGTGCTTGTACTTCATACCGGGGGAGGCAACCTCGGCATCCTTTTCGGGCTCGGCAGTAACGGCGGGGTCTATAACCAAATCGGGAATAAACTGTTTTAGCATTTCTACCGTAATTCCACCGGGACGAAGAAGTCTTGGGGGATTTGTTGCAAAGGTTACAACGGTGGATTCCACACCTACCTCACATTTCCCCGATATTACAACGGCATCTATTCTGCCCTCTAAATCGTCAATTACATGGTCTGCGGTGGAGGGACTTGGGGAGCCTGAGCGATTTGCCGATGGGGCGGCTAGAGGCAGTCCCGCTTTTTTTATAATCTCCCTTGTAACAGAGTTTGCAGGCATTCGTACTGCAACGGTGTTAAGACCGCCCGAAACGGAGACGGGGATGATATCCTTTTTTGGTAGCACCGCCGTAAAGGGACCGGGCCAAAAGGCGTCCATACATTTTTTGCATACGGGGGGGATTTCCTTTACAATACTGTTAAGCTCCGAAAATTCGGCAATGTGAACTATTAAAGGATTATCGTTTGGTCTGCCCTTAGCCTTAAAGATGTTTTGCACTGCCGTTTCATCAAAAGCCGATGCTGCAAGACCGTAAACCGTTTCGGTGGGAACGGCAACCAAGCCGCCGTTTTTAAGTATTTCGGCAGCTTTTTCTATTTCGTTTACGGCAGTTTCATCCATTGCTTTAAGGTGTAGGGTTTTCATAGCATCACTTAGCCTTCTGAATTTTCAGATTTTAACATTTCGGCGCGATAGTGGGTAATAAGGCTGTCAACAACCTCGTCTAAATCGCCATTTAAAATTTGGTCTATTTTGTATAGGGTAAGACCGATTCTGTGGTCGGTAACGCGTCCTTGAGGGTAGTTGTAGGTTCTTATTCGCTCACTACGGTCACCCGTACCAACTTGAGCCCGTCGCTCACCTGCAATAGCCTCGGTTTGCTTCTGCATTTCGGCTTCTAACAAACGGCTGCGGAGAATTTTCATAGCCTTATCCTTGTTTTTATGTTGGCTTCGCTCGTCCTGACATTCAACAACCACGCCTGTGGGAAGGTGGGTTATACGAATTGCCGAGTCGGTGGTGTTAACGTGCTGACCGCCCGCACCGCTGGAACGGTAGGTATCAATCTGCAAATCTGCGGGGTTAATATCAAAGTCAACCTCCTCGGCTTCGGGTAAAACGGCAACAGTTACGGTGGAGGTGTGAATTCTGCCCGAGGTTTCGGTTTCGGGAACACGCTGAACTCTGTGCACACCGCTTTCGTACTTAAAGCGGGAGTATGCACCGTCACCGCTTATCATAAAGCTGACTTCCTTAATACCCCCAAGCTCGGTTGCATTCATACTTAAAACTTCGTTTTTCCAGCGCTTGGATTCGGCGTACATTGTGTACATTCTCATAAGTGAGTTGGCAAAAAGAGCCGCTTCCTCACCGCCTGCGCCACCGCGTATTTCAATAATAACATTTTTGTCGTCATTAGGGTCACGGGGTAAAAGAAGAATTTTAAGCTCCTCAAAGCAGGTTTCCATTTTTTCTTTGGAGTCTTTATATTCTTCCTCGGCAAGCTCCTTAAAATCCTTATCAAGACTACTGTCGCTAAGAAGCATTTTAGCCTCCTCAAAGGACTCCTCGGCGGCAATGTACTCGCGGTACTTTTCCACTATAGGGGTTAGGTGCTTATGCTCCTGCATAAGCTTTTTGTAAAGATTATTGTCCGAAACGGTTTGGGGAAGCATTAATTCCTCGCCGATTTCGGTGTAACGCTTTTCAACGGCTTTAAGTTTTTCTATCATACTTTTACTCCTTTTCTTCGGTTACAATATTTTTAATGCGCTTTTCGATTTTTGAACGGGGAGCCATTATTTCGTGACCGCACCCCATACAGCGCAGTTTAAAATCCATACCAATACGCAGTACGGCAAAGCGGTTGTCACCGCAAGGATGGGGCTTTTTCATTATTAATTTGTCGCCAACTTTAATATCCATTTTCCGCACTCCTTTTCCAACATAATATTATACCCCAAATTCTAGCAAATTACAAGTGTTTTTTAGGGATAAAAGGGGATATAATGCATCTGCTTTCAAAAAGGGGTTGCATTTCGCAAAATAAAGGTTTATAATAATAATGGAAATTCACGCGGTAAATAATCTGCGTTTAAAAAGGAAGATGTTTAAATGAATACACCCGATATGAGTTCATTCCGTCCCAATCGCGGAAAAAAGCTTATTGTGAGCACCGATTTTGGTAAATTCGCCCGTTATCCCGTTAAAACACATGTTGTTGTTAAGGGTGACGACCTTAAGGAGATTATGGATAAATATGTTATGCCTTACATTCAGGAGGGCGACGGTATTTTCCTTAGCGAAAAAATGGTTGCCATAAGTCAGGGCAGAGCATTCCATATTGATGAAATTAAGCCTCGCCCCTTGGCAAAATTCCTTGTGAAATTTGTTACAAAATCCCCTTACGGTATAGGTCTTGGCAGTCCATATACAATGGAGCTTGCCCTTCGTGACTGCGGTATTCCCAGAATACTTTTGGGTTGTATCTGCGCCGCCTTCACAAAGCCCTTTGGCATTAAGGGTGTGTTTTACAATGTTGTAGGCCCCAAGGCTCGTTCTATTGACGGCCCCGGTGAATATGTTATCCCCCCCTACAATAAGTATGCAAAAATGGCACCGTTGGAGCCTGACAAGGTTTGTAAAGAGCTTGCAGAGCATACAGGCTGTTATGTGGTTATGCTTGACGCTAACGATTTAGGACTTGAAATTCTTGGTAAATCTACTGATGATATAACCCTTCAAATGGCTAGACAGATGTTTGGTGATAATCCCCTTGACCAGTCTGACCAACAAACCCCCATTGCCATTGCCCGTAAGGTTCCCGATGATATGGAAGAACCCGTTTTTGAATAATTTATAAAATTACAAAAAAGAAGAAGTTTGAAAAAACCAAACTTCTTCTGCTTTTTTATGTAATTATAATTAAAGAATTGTTCCGTCGGGCTTGAAAAGTGGTAATTCCTCAAGGAATATAATGTCGTCGCGGTTTTTGGCATCACCCTCGGCAAGAACCGTCATTTTGCCAACCGTAATTCCTCCCGCCTGTCTTACAAGCTCCTCAATGGCGTGGAGCGACTCGCCCGTGGAAATAACATCATCAACTATTAAAATTCGTTTGCCCTTCATTTTTTTGGCATCGGCGGTGTCAAGGAATAATTTCTGGTCGGCGGCGGTGGTTATGGAGCGAACATTAACCTCTAAAACCCCCGTCATATAAAGCTTTGGAGCCTTGCGAGCCAAAAAGTAATATCCGTCACCGTTAAGACGCGCCATTTCGTGACCTAAGGGGATACCCTTAGCCTCGGCGGTGATTAAATAATCGTACTCGGGAGCGCGTTTTAAAAGCTCCTTGGCGCAGGCGGTGGTGAGCTCGGTGTCACCAAACATTACAAAGGCGCCAATGTAAAGATTTTCGTTTACGGGGCAAAGGGGAAGGCTACGCTCCAAACCCGCTATTTTCATTTTATGATAAAGCATTTTTAAAAACTCCTTGTATTTTTATTATAAGGATATTATAAACCTAATTTTAAAAAAGGTCAAGAAAAACAATAATTTTTAGCTAAATACAATTGACAAATTGTTAAAATTAATGTAATATAGTATTTGCTATTTTAAAACAGATAATGTTTATCCGCCTCCTTAGTTAAATGGATATGCGAACCTTACCCTTTTGCAAAATCATAGATTTTGAAAGGGTCCCAAGAACCGCTATACGCTTCGCGTATGAATAAACCCTTTTATCGGGGTTTATTATATGAATTGCAAATATTATCAGTTTAATATGTTTATCCGCCTCCTTAGTTAAATGGATATGCGAACCTTACCCTTTTGCAAAATCATAGATTTTGAAAGGGTCCCAAGAACCGCTATACGCTCCGCGTATGAATACCCCTTTTCGTCGGGGTTTATTATATGAATTGCAAATATTATCAAGTTTAATATGTTTATCCGCCTCCTTAGTTAAATGGATATAATAAACCCCTCCTAAGAAGTAGGTCGTTCGAGTCTATGGGGGCTGGATAGAGCAAAAAACTTAATATTTATTAGCAAATGTCCCAGTAGCTCAGCTGGATAGAGCACCACCCTCCTAAGGTTATACTAAATCACTCGCCTTTGCTCAAAAGGCGAGCGATAATATAGATAAAATTTCATACACGTCTCTGTACCTCAGCAGGATAGAGGGTCCGCCTCCTAAGCGGAACGCCCCCG
>SVPL01000025.1 GCA_015065925.1 Oscillospiraceae bacterium | reverse complement strand
TCATGGTTTCTAGTCAATTCCATTTTAACGGATTTTTGCCAAATATGCTCTACTTTTTTTATTTTATTTTTAATTTTTCTTCGTAGGCTCTACTTGGTTACCCCAACATTTATTATAGAGCCAAAAAACAATAAAATTGTCAAAACCATAACCACTAGTGAACTAGCGGTTATGGTTTTGCTAAAAATGGCATTAGAGGTGCGTATCAACGCTTATCACTACCTCCGTAGCCCTATCGGAATTGGATGAAACACCACGCGTTTTTAACCCATAATATCCTTTTGTTTGCCGTTGATTACTCTGGCGGCGCCTTCGGGAATTTCTCCAACAACCTCTAAAATTCCGCTACGCTGATATAGTGACGGGGTGATGTTGATGGTATATCCCCTACCGTTGCCGCAAGCCCACTCAGCCATTTTCATTCTGGGTACTGCCGCAACCGCAAGTAAGGTCATTATGGCGCCACCATGCATAACAATTGCCGCAGAATAACAATCGTTATCCATCATATAGCGCACAGTTTCACCAATGCCTGTGCAAAGTCTTGCCGCAAAATCCACTGCTGATTCGCCACCGGGAGCTGCAGGCAATTTACCCGCAAGCCAATCGGCATAATCCTGCCTGTTTTTTAAATCTTCGGGAGTTTTACCCTCAAATTCACCAAAGTCAATTTCCTTAAAATTATCATTTATTAGAATTTCTTTTTCGGGGAAAATAATTTTAGCTGTATCTACTGCTCTGGAAAGAGGACTTGAAAAAACAAGGTCACATCTTGGGTATACACCCTCATCTCTAAGTTTTTCAAGCTCAATTATACCATTAGTAGTAATTTTTAAATCAGTACGCCCAATATATTGACCATTTTCGTTTCCATCGGTCATTCCGTGCCTTATTAAATGCAGTTTGTAGGTGCGCATTTTGTATCCTCCTTGTCAAAAATAGGGTTTACAATTTGTATATTTTTGCTATTTACAATTGACGCAAAATGTATTATAATGTCATTACTTGCGAATAAAAAATAAAGGTAGGTGGACAGATGAACTGCGAATTTCCAAAAATAATTTCCAATTTAAGAAAATCCAAAGGGATTTCACAAAAACAGGCGGCTATTGACCTTGGAATATCACAAGCATTGCTGTCACACTATGAAAAAGGTATTCGCGAATGCGGTTTAGATTTTTTAATTAAGCTTTCTGACTATTATGAAGTTACCTGCGATGAGCTTTTAGGAGTAAGTGCCCCCGCTAACACCATTCCTAAAGATGTTTTAAGCAGTCTTAAGAAAATAGCCAAAGAAGCTGAAAAAATACTTAATAATCAATCACTTTAAAATCGGTTATGGTAATAGACTATAATCGATTTTTTTATTTTACAAAATTTCGGTAAAATCCGCTATTACCGCATTAGAAACCAAGGCGCCTTTATCGGTAAGGGAAATTACATCTCCATTAAAATTAACAAAACCGTTTTTAGCAAAAAGCTCTGCCTTTTTTGCAAGACGGTTTATTTTATTTTGGTCTAAAGCATTAGGAAATTCCTTAGCGAAAGCTTTGAGGGATATGCCACTGCTTAATCTTAAATTTAGCATAATTCTCTCCTCGACGGTACCGCCTTCACCATCATCAATTTCTTTAGGATTATTAATATAGGAATTTATATCTCTATCATAATAAAAGCGTTTGTCATTTATAAAGGAGTGTGCCGCGGGACCCAAACCTAAATAATTTTCACCCAACCAATATTTAGTGTTATGTTTTGAAATATTCCCATTCCTTGCAAAATTTGAAATTTCATAGCGTTCATATCCCGCCGACTTTAAAAGCTCTGAAGTATAAAGATAAAGCTCACCCGCTTCATCATCATTAGGAATGTCAAGAGAATTTTTATTTTTATAAAGCTTTGTTCCCTTTTCTATGCTAAGCAAATATGCCGATATATGCTCGGGGTTTCGCTCTAAAACAAAATCCACCGTTTTTTTAAGACTTTCCTTAGTCTGCCCCGGAATACCAAGCATTATATCAAGAGATAGATTGTTTATGCCGGCTCTGCGCGCATCATTAACACAGGTTATAACATCCTTAGCACTATGCCTACGAGAAAGCATTTTCAGTTCATTATCATTTGCAGATTGAAGTCCAACAGACAGTCGGTTAACGCCCGCCTTTGCTACTTCGCATAGATACTTATTTAAATCTTCCGCAGGATTAACCTCCATAGTAATTTCGGCATTTTTAAGCGAAAATACTTCTTTTGATTTATCTATTATCGCTTCGATTTGCTCTGATTTAAGCAAACTTGGAGTTCCGCCGCCAAAATATAAAGTATCGGCGGGAGGGCACTTTAAAATGCCACCCCACCGATTAAGCTCACTAATTATTTTGTTTACATAAGCC
This sequence comes from Oscillospiraceae bacterium, assembly GCA_015065925.1. Classification (GTDB taxonomy): domain Bacteria; phylum Bacillota; class Clostridia; order Oscillospirales; family Acutalibacteraceae; genus UMGS1279. The sequence continues at coordinate 32,694 of SVPL01000025.1, read as the reverse complement.
TCTGCAATATTGTCATCAAAAGACATTGAATAAAAATCACAATAGGCACACTTGCTAACACAAAAGGGAATATGAATATATAAACCAAATCCCAAATTCATTATTAATCAGTAATGATAATACCGTCTACTGCGCCTGCAATACCTGCAGCATTGGATTCGTCGGTATCAATATGCATTGCAGCTGCGTATTTGGGGCTAATACGAACAACAACATCATCAAAAATAAGACTTCTACCCTCAGTTTCAATCTTAACCTTAACATTTTGATTATCGGTAACACCGAATTTTTCGCCGTCCTCAGGGGTAAAATGAATATGACGCTTTGCAGAAATAACGCCGTATTCAAGCTCGACCTCACCGCAAGGGCCAACAAGCTTACAGCTACCGCTACCCTTAACATCACCTGACTCGCGAACAGGTGCGGCAACGCCAATAGAACGAGCGTCGGTTAAAGAAAGTTCTACCTGAGTATCTGGGCGAACAGGACCTAAAATAGAAACACCTGCAAGCTCCTTTTTAGCGCCTACAACCTTAACGCGCTCCTCACAAGCGAACTGACCGGGTTGAGAAAGATCCTTTTTAGGGGTGAGTTCATAACCTTTACCAAAAAGCACCTCTAAATGCTCCTGACTTAAGTGGATGTGACGGGCAGAAACTTCTACCATTACTTTCTTATCCATTTTTTTAAAGCTCCTTTTATGTAAATTTTAATTAATAACTGATGAAAAGAGCCGCAAAAAGCGGCTCTTACTTTATGGCTTATTAGCCCTCTTTAATAGCCTCTACAGGACACTGAGCTGCACAAGCACCACAATCTATGCATTTGTCAGCATCGATTTCGTAATGCTCTGCACCCTCAGCGATAGCCTCGCAAGGACAACCAGCAGCACAAGCGCCACAGCTGATGCACTCATCGGTAATTACATATGCCATTTTAAAACACCTCCACATATTCAATATATATATTCTAACATATAAATCAGAATTTTCAAGTGATTTTTACAAAATAAACTAAATTTTTATTATTCCTCGACATTTTCCTCGGTTGCAGTGCCTTTTTTACCCTTTCCGCGATAAGCTCTGATAACCTTTACTTTATCTTTATGGATTTTTTGAACGATTGCATTATCCTCACCCATTTTGACTAAAAGCATACCTGTGAGCAGATTTACATCGTGAACAATGCCCTCACCATCGGGAGTTTTTACAATAGAACCGGGTTGAGGTGTGATGGAATTAAGATACTCATAGGCATCCTGCTCATACTTAAGGCAACACATAAGTCTGCCACAGCTACCTGAGATTTTAACAGGATTAAGGGAAAGCCCCTGCTCCTTAGCCATTTTAATAGAAACGGGTTGAAAATTATCTAAAAACCTACTGCAACAAAAGGGTTGACCGCAAATACCCAAACCGCCAAGCAGTTTCGCTTCATCACGCACACCGATTTGCCTTAGTTCAATTCTTGTTTTATAATTAGCGGCAAGAATTTTCACAAGCTCACGAAAATCAACCCTGCCATCAGAAGTGAAATAGAAAAGCATTTTACCCGAATCAAAGGATATTTCGGTATCAATAAGCTTCATATCAAGACCAAGCTTTGCAACCTGTTCTTCACAATAATCAAATGCTTCTAAAGCCTTTTTCTCATTTTCTGCAACGCGTTTAAGGTCGGATTCATTAGCCAAACGAATTACCTTTTTTAAAGGCGCTACTATTTGATTATCGGGAATATTATGATTTCCGCCTGAGGCAATTCCGCACTCAATACCCTTTGATGTTTCGACTATAACGCGGTCGCCGTCTTTAAAATTCTTACCATCAGGATCAAAATAATAAACACGACCGTCTTTTTTAAATTTTATGGCAATTATCTCTGTCATAGAAACCTCCGGACAAGATAGTAATATTTATGTTTATCACCTAAACATTATACCGCGTACCAAAGAAAAAAGCAAGTATTTTTGCAAACAAAACATCTTAAACCCTTGTTATATTACTCTATTTTTTGTAAAACTCACAAAAAAATGAATATTTTGGAGTTTTTGGCATTGTTATACTTGCTTTTTTTCAATCTATATAATATAATAATTATTTGATAAAAGGTATAAAGGAGAGCATTGTTTTGGCTTTTATTAAAACTCCCGTTAAGGGAATGAACGATTTTTTACCCTCTGATATGCGACTCAGAGAATATGTTATTTCTGTTATTAAAGAAACCTACGGTAAATTTGGTTTTTCGCAAATAGAAACCCCCTTGGTTGAGCATATTGAAAATTTGCAAAGCAAACAGGGCGGCGAAAACGAAAAACTTATTTTTAAAATCTTAAAGCGCGGTGACAAGCTTAATATTGAAGCGGCTAAAAACGATTTGGATTTGGTAGATAGCGGTCTTAGATACGACCTAACCCTTCCCCTTGCCCGTTATTATGCCAATAATGCCGAACAGCTTTTCACCCCCTTCAAAGCCCTTCAAATAGGCAATGTATTCCGTGCCGACCGTCCTCAAAAGGGGCGTTTCCGTCAATTCACCCAGTGCGATATTGATATTTTAGGTGACGATTCTATGCTTGCCGAAACCGAGCTTATTTCGGCAACCTCTACCCTGCTTTTAAAGTTAGGCTTTGAGGGCTTTAGGGTAAGAGTGAATGACCGAAGAATTTTAAAGGCTATGGCAAGCAGTTGTAATATGCCTGACGATAAGCTTTCTTCTGTTTATATTTCTCTTGATAAGTTAGATAAAATCGGCGCCGAGGGCGTTAAGGCAGAGCTTATTGCTAACGGTTTTGAAGAAAAAGATGTTGATGCTTACCTTGCGATGTTCTTAAACCGTGAGGGCAAAAGCTGTAAAGAGCTTTGCGCAGGTCTTGGTGAGCATTTAGACCTTTCGGTAGCTGAGGGTATTGATAATTTAATCTCTAATGTCTCATCCTCCTTGGGTGACCGCTTTAATCTTGAGTTTGATCCCACCTTGGTGCGCGGTATGGGCTACTACACAGGCACCATTTTTGAGATTGAAATGGTTGAGCTTAATTCCTCTGTTGCGGGTGGCGGCAGATACGATGAAATGATTGGTAAATTCGGCGCTAATCCTACCCCCGCTTGTGGATTTTCCATTGGTTTTGAACGCATAATCACCATTTTAAAGGACAGAGGCTTTACAGTACCCACCGATGGCGAAAGCATTGCTTTCTTGGTTGACAAAAAAGCTTCTGCAGAAACTACAAAAGAGGTTTTTGAAACCGCCGCAAAGCTCAGAGCTGAAGGCGCCCGCGTTTTAATTGCCAAAAGAAACAAAAACGCCAAACGTCAAAAAGAGCTTTTGGAAAGCGAAGGCTATACAGAGATTAAAGACATATTTTAAAGCTTAGTTTCAATACAAAAAACAACCGATATTGCTGTTTAAATTCAGCTATCGGTTGTTTTTTTATAAAATTTAAAATATTAATTTTATTCGTACATTATGCTAATGTGTCGGTCGTCGCCTATTTCACAGTCGTAAAGCACAAGCTTAACCTTATATGCATAGTCTATGGGTTTAAAGAAGCAAACCTCAACAGTTGATGGATTTTCGCCCTTGTAAACCGATTGATATTCCTGACCGTCAAAGGCTAAAATCTCGTATTTAGGAACCCCTTCTGATACAAACACAAATCGACTAAAGGTGTAAATTCCGCCAAAATCAACCTCAAAGCCATCTTCAACCTTAGTTACCTTAGCAGTGGGAAGCTTCGTAAGTTCAGTTAGGCAATAATCAGGTTTTTCTTCAGGGAAATAATCCTCATTTGCCATATAAATACCAAAATATTTTAAAATCGGATTTACTTCAGATTTTGTTATTTTAAGGCGAACTGCAGTTGTAGTAACCGAGTCAAAATATTCTGCCCTGCAAAAGCCGATACTTTGCCCGCTTATAATTGATTTAAATCCGCCGTTTTCCAAATACTCTAACGAAAACTCTCTAACCCTTTGACCAAGGCGAATTTCCTCGCCCATTTTAAAGCAATTAAAGGTTATGGGATTTTTAAATTCAAATAGAATTTCTGCGGTAGTATCATCCGCTATAAAATAGGTATCGTTTTCGTTTAAGAGATTTTCTGCCGAATATTCTGCGCTAAATGGATTGGCTGTAACAGTAGCGTTTTCGGCAAGATTAGTTTTAAAAATATCTTTTATATATTCATTCCAAGTTAGTAAATTTTCACAGTCAATTTCGTGGAAAAGTCCTTCCGTAGTAGGTGGAATATTGAGTAACATTCCCGAATTTTTACCCACAGAAGTAAACCAGTAATCCACAAGCTTCTCGGGTGATTTTACCATTTCATCCTGCTCAAGATGATAGAACCAACCGGGGCGGATTGAGGTATCTGCTTCGACGGGGATGAACTTTTTACCGTTGGGAGTACCTGCGTTTAAGCCTTTAAAAACATCTGCTCTGTCCTCGTTTTTAAGTACCTCTATATCAAGTGTTGCAAAGCAATCATTTGCCGCCTTGCCGAGCTCATTACCTACCCAACGGATATCGTTAAGATGTGCCGTTTGCGTGGGACCGAAAACAGCGCATTTAGGTTGATATTTACGGACAATATTTACCCATTCATCCCATTTATAATTAGCCTTGTCACTACCTGCACCATCCCACCAAATTTCATAAATTTCGCCGTATTCGGTAAGAAGCTCGGTTAACTGATTCATATAGTATTCATCATAAACGGGGGTTGCCCACTGTGGGTGATTTCTGTCCCATGGGGAAAGGTAAATACCCGCCTGTAAACCAAATTCCTTACAAGCATCGGTAAATTCCCTTACAATATCACCTTTTCCCTGCTTATAGGGACTGTTTTTTATGGAATGTTCGGTATATTTTGAGGGCCAAAGGCAAAAACCGTCGTGATGCTTTGCAGTTAATATTGCTGTAGTAAACCCCGCCTTTTTTAAGGTAGAAATCCACTGCCTTGCATCTAACCTTTCGGGATTAAAAATAGATGGACTTTCACTACCGTCCCCCCATTCCTTGCCCGTAAAGGTATTAACGGTTATGTGAATAAATGCTGTTCTGCGATTCAACCATTCATACTGAATTTCGGTTGGTACGGCACCGTAGGGTGCTAAAATTTTCTCAATGCTCATAACTTTTCTCCAATATAAAATCAATTATATTATTTTTCTTGCCTATTAAAAAATCAAGGTTAATTTTATTCAAATGGTGTTAATTTTAAAAATGGATCGTGATTTGTTTCTTCTACTTTAAAAAGTATTGGTGTTTCCGCATTGGTAGGTCTGTTTGGAGCGTGAAGCGTAAACATCAACTGACCGTCAAAGGTTTTAAATAACATTCCGTGTCCGCCATCATCCAAATACAGAACCTTTTCGCAGTGCTTCCATTCACCAAAAAGGGAACCGTTTTCACTATACGAAACAACTTCAATGTATTGATCGGGACCATAGTGACTTGCCCATAGCATTAACAGCTTACCGTCCTTTGCGCGGTGCATAAATGGACCGTCGGTAACAAAGATAGGCGGCTCATCAAGGCTTTTTTTATAGGCTGTCCAGGCGGGTTCAGATGCGGTAAACAAAAGCTTATGCTCACCAATCGGTTTTTTAAGGTCTTTTGAAAGCTTAACGCAAACTATTTCACCATCTTTATTTTCAATATCAATGGTTTCGTGACAATAAATGGCATAAGGTGTGCCATTTTCAACGTGAAGTGTTGCATCAATACAGGGTTGATGCGCAGGGGTAATGGGTGTGCTCCAAACCTCAAAAGGCCCTTCAGGATTATCTGCCCTTAAAATTTGTGATGCACGAAAATGCCCTACCTTAGCGCCAAAGGATGCAAACATATAAAATTTGCCGTTATAAATATGTACCTCGGGAGCATAAAAGGTTTCATTTGCCCAAAAGCCTTCGGGGGCTTCAAAGCATTTTATTGGCTCTGACCAATTGATTAAATCATCCGAAACCCAGCAATCAAAACCATCCTGACCGCTTACCCAAGTAAGTGCGGCATTTGTACCGTAAAGGTAGTATTTTCCGTTATATGGCAAAATAAACGGGTCGCGAATATGTATATCTGATAATTTCATAACAAAACTCCTTTTATAAAAGCAATACTGCCGAAATAACTATTAAACAGCCAAAAAGCATTCGCTTGGTTGGTCTTTCTTTAAAGACAAGATAGGAAATTATTAAAACGAAAATAAGCTTACTGCCATTTGTGAGTGGGAAAAGTAAATATGTAGGTAATGTTGCTGAAAGGGAAGTTAAATAATAGGTCATTACCAAAATAACAACTGCTGAAGACACACAAAATGCAAGCAATTTGCCTTTGGGTAATATTAAAACCTTTTCATTTTTACTACACTGCTTTATCTTAGAGAATAACGACCATATTAAAAGGGTAGCTGTACCAATAAAATACATATAAAGTGAAAGCTCCATTATATTACCCTTTGGTATGTATTTTGCATACATTTTTTGCGCCAACATTATAGCCCCGTAAAAAAACCATACAATAATTAAAAGCAGAAAGCTTTTACCACCAAATTTTAAATCACTTAGTTTATTAATTCCCAAAATAAGACCTGAACCAAAAATTATGGCAATTATTAAAAAGGCTTTAAAAACGGTAAAATTTTCATCAAACAAAAACATTCCCGCAACAATTGGAACAAGCACAGATGCCGTCATAAAAAGGTTGACCTGCATTATACTATATTTTTGAAGTGACCATAGAATGGTAACGGTGCAAACTGCTTGCGGAATACCCGCAAGCAAAGAAATTAAAATAACGGGAGCAGTGGGCATTGCCATTCCGCCAAACGATATAATACAAAAGGAAATAACAGTACATATGAAGTTTTTTGCTACACCGTAGCCCATAGTAGCGGCGTTTCCTTTAGAATAATTACTTGCAGATTTATCTATAAACGCCTGTAAGCTATACATAACAAAAAGAATTAAAATTCCTATTAAATTTTCACTCACAGCTTACCCTCTTTTATTATGCTTGAAACTTCCCTATGATACTCAACATCTCTCCAAAGGGTTAAAAAATGGGGAGCACAGAAATTAGATTGACAGTTAAAGGTATATCCATATTTGCTACCTAATTTTGCAGCCATAATTCCCGCTTCTTTAATCAAGTCCCAAGTGAGCAAGGGATGCTCTGCCCAACAAATAGTGCCCCACCCTTCGGTACAACCGTAAGGAATGCCGTATTTCTTTCCAATCTCGGCAACAAAGGATATTTTTTCTTCAAGCCATTCTTCATACGCAGGAATATTTTTAACCCAATTTTCATATATCTGCTCATTGTATTTTTCAAAATTTATATCCCCCGGAGTTCTGAAGCCCGTGGACATATAGTTTCCGCCGCCGTTAAGATACATTCTATGGGGCTCACCAAATTCAACAATAGCGTTTAAGGCTTCGCTAACGGGTTCAAATTTATATCTATGTACCCATACGTGAACATCAAGCCAATCAAAATTGGAATAATCCATATCCTTATCATCACTAAAGAATAACATTTCACTACTCGCGGCAATAGGTAACTCGGGCCATCTGATTTTAAGCTCTTTTATTACTGTGTTAAAGTAATTTCGGTAAAACTCTATTTTTCTGTTTGGAGTATTGCCAAGTGCTACATCCTTTTTAAAGCTATTCATTTGATTAGCTAACCACATATTGCAAGCGCCATAGGGAAATTCGTTTTGAACATCTACACCGATTACATTATTCAGACAATTATTTTTATTTAAAAATTCAAGAGTTTCATCCCAAACACGCACTAAATCCATTGGACCTTCGATCCACTCATTCCGCGGTTCGATAGTCGGCTTAAGCCAAGTGGATAAGATTATGTAAACCCCGCGTTCCTCACACTTTTTAAGGAAATCTACAATATCTCTTCTGGGGTAAACATACACCGTCCAAGGACTTCCCCACTGAGCAAATCCGTATTTTTGATGATTAACACCCGTAGGGTCTAAAAAACGCTCTGAATTTGTACCGTCGGGCGCATTGGCTATCATATGCGGAAATGCATCAATGCGCACGGCATTATAACCACGCTCCACCAATTCATCAAGTGCGGTGTCAAAATTTTCAAAACCACCGCCTGCGTATCTTCTGCGAAGCCAAGAAGAATCCCACATTGTAATAGCTAAAGGCTTTTTAATATTGTTTAATTTCATTTTTATCCCCATAGTACAATAACATTTTCACTAGCTCTGACTCTAACAGTGGTTCTTTGTTCATATATGTTATACGGTGTAAATTTTCTGCCAAGCGTTTAGCCAAAAGCAAATGCCCTTTTTCGTTAATATGCTGATTTGTAAAGCCGTAAAAACTATCTCTGCAGTATTGATATTCATCAGCCGGGATTTGGCTGAACCATTCACTTTGCTCTTGCCCTGCATACGGCATTAAGGAGTATGCTCTTGTCATCATATAGGCATCGGGAGTTTCATCGCAAAATTCTTCCTGTGCTTTCATAATACTTACTATTCCATCACTGCCAAAATAACCAACTCTAATGCATAAAAATTTTGTAAAACCAAGATTTTTGCATTTTTTCCACAATACCTCAAGCATTGTTTTGTATTCTATTGTGCTAAGTTTAGTATCACTTTCGCCTTGAAGCCATACTAAATATTTTTCTGATAAATCTTCATTTGCAAAACGCTTCTTACTATCTTTAAAAAAGGCTTTGCTTTTTTGGGCAAAGTATGCAGATGCACCACGACACATATCGGTATAGATGCTCTGAATACAAGGATTTTCAACATAATTATCCACTTTTTTAGCGATAAGTTCTCTGTACTCGCTAAGCATTTCATCACTAAAATAATATAAAATCGAAACACCGCCCTTTGCGATATGAGCATATGCCGATTTATGTCCCATTTTTTCCCAAAGCATTGCAAAATAGGGCGGAATTGCAGGTGCCGGAGTAAAATTGCTTTCACTGAATTCCGGGAAGGGTATTTCGGATTTATCTTTATCGTTTTTAAGATTGCTCATTGAAACATCAAAATAAGCATTATTTGTATGGTCGGCCAGAGAACTTTTTGCTTCAAAGCTCATACCATTTGGATAAGCCTCTGACAAATTTTTATAGGTGTATTCCCCACAAGGAAAACCTGCTATTTTAAATCTGCCAACCTTCTCACCCATTCTGACCCCTTTATGCAAATATTCAAAAGAATTTTTTACCTCGATTTTTTGCCTTGGCGGATAAACTCCTGCACCCATCATATTTGATTGACCAGCAAATACAAAAAGCTCCCGTTTTTTCATTTTTATTCCTCTAAAATCACTTATTTCACCAAATCGAACACTCGAACATAGTCTACTACAAATTCATCGTCTTTTATAAGACTTCCTTTGCTTTCTTCCTTCATATAACCGGGAATACCGCCGCCACGCTGAGGAGCACCAAAAACCTCGGTGCCTATAAGCACAAAACACTCGGTATGAGAAACGGCTTCGGTTAATTTTCTGCCGCATTGCTTACCATCTACAAAGAAGGTATAACCGTCCTCCTCCCAAAGGCAACCAAAACGGTGAAATTCATCAGTATCAATAGGAATAAATTCATCGGCTCTTGCGTACCGATGCTCCTTAAAGGTGGTGGCAAACTGATGGTTTTCAGGTGAATAACCGCCCCAATGTAGATAATGGTGCTGATAGGTCCCGCCCTTGAACGACTCCATAATATCTACCTCAACACCTGCTTTTTTAGGGTCGATATGGGTACCGATTATTGGGGATTGAAGCCAGAAGGCACTCCACCAAATATCGCCTTTTTCCTTTTGAAGCTTACAGCGACATTCATAATAACCAAACTTATGCTCAAATTTAGGGGTACTAAAGGGAGCTACAAGCCAATTTTTGCTCTCACTTGGACGGTCGTGCCAGTTTTCTCCCGTTTGTAACTGGCACGAATAATACTGTCCGTCCTTTTCAATTAGCTTGAAATGAATATTACTGTTTTCAAATTTCAAGCCCTCGTCCTCTATCAAGAAAGGATGTTCAGCACGCATAATATGTTTTCTAAAACTCCATTTTGATTTATCTAAGCAGTCGCCGTCAAATTCATCGGCAAAAACCAGTTTCCACTCACCTTCGGGAAGTAAACTTGGCTCGTGATTTAATACTTCAAACTTTTTCATAAAAACACCTTTTCCAATAAGTTTTGTACCCTCACTTTTTACAGGAGGGTACAAAAAACATAATTTTTAAACTAATTAATTTCAACTACTTCGAAATTGGTTATATAAAGTTTTGAGGAAGTTGCAGGAATAAGCATCGCAAACATAAGTTCTTCATTTTCTCCTGAATTGAAATTTAACGATAGTTCATACCATTGATCTTTCAGCTCAGGATCTATTGATGTTTTATATTCTGCAGTATAAAGATAATTACCTTTATTTTCATAACCATAATTGGCACATTTTGCAGAGATTACATTGCCGGTTTTGTCAGTATGTTTTTCCTTAGTTCCGTCTACAGTTGTAACAAAAGCCTGCGCAATAAAATGTTCTCCATTTGTGGTAGAAATAGTACCTGTAGATTTGTATTTGATGCTCACTTTATAATTTTTGTTCTTTTCGGTTTTGAAGGAAGTTGCAATATACCTACTGTTATTATCTGCGCTTGAATAATATAGCACTCCTTCTTTTCCGTTGTAAATATTCGCTATATCCGTGGTATTATATGTTAAAGCGTTTGTAGACTCCACTGTGCCATTAGGACCTATCTTGTCGGTATAGAAATTATATGTACTCCAAGCATCAGCGCTGTTGTTTTGATTTACTTCAACAAGCGAAATATCATCAATCCATCTTTGCAAATCTGTATCGGTGCTACCATTATTATTAATGCAGAAGAATAACTTTTCGTTAAAGTTTAGAGAATTAAATGATATTTCAACTTTATTCCACTGATTTTCACCAACAACCAGATTTGGTGATGAAGTCCAATCTGTCTCTGAATAGGAAGATGTTCTTTCACTAAAAACTCCATTTTCAGAACTATAAGCAACATTATTTCCAACATAATACAAATCGCCATCTCCGCGCCAACCTAATGAAGCGGAATTAATAGCAGAGGTAAATAATCTGTAGTTAGAAAAAATTGTTCCATCAGATTTACGATCTTTGGCGTTATAGTAAAATGTAAACTTATAATCGGTATTTGGTTTCAAATTCGGTAGTTTAATATATGCATTGCAACCAGAAAAACTTAAAAAAATCGAAGAATTATCTGTTCTGCCATTTGAAGAATCACACTTAATTGTTCTATTTTTATCACTGCCGTCATGAACCGCCGATATATTTTGTGTTACTACACCATCACCATCAACATCTTCTCCCGGTATTTCATTTTCAGTACCAGCCACAAACATATTCCAATTTTTATAATCATTTAAATAATCATCTGCTTCGCTTAAAGCGGTTACGTTAACTGTAAAGGTAATAGGCGTGCAGAAATAGTAGTCGGTGATTGTGATATTTGCAAAGCCGATACCCTCACCAAAGGTAATAGCACCCTCTTCCCAATTGGTTGCATTGGCTGAATAGGTTGCGTTTGCAGTACTGCCCTCGCCCACAGGCGATACAAACACCTGAACGGTTGAGTCCTTTACAAGCTGAGAATAATCTTCAATTTCCTCAAACAACTTACCTACATATACCGTCATACCTTCTTTATAAGCGGTAATAACGTTTTCCTTAACTGCAAATTTTTCTACGGAATATGCCTCATCACGGTCAAGAATAGTAACGCCTTTCATATCGCCAACAGCCTTTGAGGTAACACCCCAACCGTAGCCTGTTACAAGGTTGTTAAAGGGAAGGTAAATAGCTTGATTATCTTCAACCTCTGTATGGTTATGACCGATGCAGGTTGCGTTTTCTTTTCCGTTTGTCGTATCGATTTCATCATTGGGAACACGGCTAAACTTATAATCGTCAGGGCCTGAATAACTAGGATGACCGTTTTTCTCAAATTCGCAGTAGTAATAATCGTTCCAGGTACCAAAGTGAACGGTACAATTCTCTGCGGTAATGCCGGTCATATCAGGATAAACGTGACCGTCTACAGTTACATTTTCACGAACAGAACCCATAAGAATACCTGCATAGCGGTAGGCATAATACTGGTAGTTACCGCAAACGTCATTATATACGTCCATCTGTGCGGCAGCATGGCAATTTTCAAAGTGAATACCTGCATTTTTGGGAGTGCCTGCAGAGGTTTGACCGCTGGTGGGATAATACTGACCAACGATACCGCCGCAAGCTACGTCATAAGAGCCCCAAAGAGCAGAGATTTTATTTGAATTATCTACGGTGATGTTTTTAAAAGTGGTTTTCATATCAGCTTCTTTAGCATACCAACCAACGCAACCTACAATACCGCCGTTACCAATGTTGTAAACACGTGGGTTACAGTTGGTAATTGCAATATTTTCAAAGGTAGCGCCGTCTGCATAAGCGGCTATAACGCCTGTGGTGGTAATTTCACCATCAGATTCAAAATTATCTACAGTAAGATTTTTAACAGTACCGCCATAAACCTTACCAAAAATACCCATACCGTCACGGTAGTGCTGATCTTCGGGTGCATACCAGTTGTGGTCGCCCTTCATTTCCCAAGTGTTTTGATAAACGTTGGAAATGGTGTGTCCGTTACCATCAAAGGTACCTTCAAAAGTATAGAATCCGCTAGAGATGGCTTTGTTAGTTTTTTCATCGTATTTGTTGAGATCGTCATTGTTATAATAACCAACGGGGTAGAAAATTCTCTTGATTCCATTCTCAACAACAGTTTCTTGATTTAAGTTTATATCAGAAAGGAGTTTTACGGTCTTGCCATTAAAAGAATCCTGCTCTATGCCTTCTGCCATACCGCCAACGATTTTTGCAAATGAGTAAAGCTGGTCGGCATTGGTAATGGTGAGTTCTGTTTTATCTACATCATACCAAGAAGCATCTTCGTTACCTTGCCAAGGATTCACTGTATCATATACTACAATAACGGGTGAGAAGGTTGCCATAGCAACAGAAACTTCACCTGTGTTGGCATCATAAGTAAATGTATTATGGGTGGTAAGGGCATCGGCACTGTCTACCAAGGTCATTACTTTGGCTACGCCATCTTCTACGTGGAAGAACTTGTAGTTACCTAAGTTAAGACCTTCGGGTAATACTTTGCCCATATTGATGATAATGGGAACGGTATTATTTTTGCTAACGCCTTCAATATGAACGTCAACGGGAACTAATTCTTCGTTCTCACCTGCAACAACTCCACCTGCGGATTTATTTAAATATGCGATTTTTAAAGTGATGGTTGTTGTGTCAGTGTTAAGGAGTACACCTTCAGGTACAAAAGCCGAAATATTGCCATTAGAAAGAACAACGCCACCTGTAGGTACTTTGCCATCAACAGGAGTAACGGTTGCAGAAACCGACTGGGTGTAGGCATCGTCAGGAATGATGGAATTATTTCCATTACCGATTACAACGTTCCAACCTGCAACAAACTGCGCAAGTAAAATCAAGTCATTAAGGTTTACTCTACCATCGCAGTCGTAGTCAAGAGTGCCTACCTCAACGTCAACATCCCAACCAGCCAAGTACTGAGCTGTTTTGTTTACGTCTTGCAAATCATATTCACTATCTGCATAAACCGTACCTGTGAATAGATTTGTCGCCAAAAGGGTAATAACCAGGAATAATGCTAAGAGTTTTTTCATAAATTTCTCTCCTTTTAAATAATTAAATAATCGATAGTTGGTGATGCCAAATTTAAATTGACATTTTACTATAATTATGCTAACATAAAAAATGTATAAAACATACACAAATTTTACTGTATTTTTTAGAAATCTTATCATAGGTGATTTTATGTTATTTTCTGAAATTGATTACATAGGAATTTATGCTCCTAAAAATGTATCCAAAAACAGTATTGCAATGGAGCGTCCCGTAATAATGTTTGAAATAGAGTTTTGCACGGTGGATGGTGCTACAACATATCTGGACGGTAATGCAATACCCATTCGCAAAAACACAATTATTTGCGCAAAGCCCGGACAAACACGCCACACAAAGGGTGTTTTTCAGTGTTATTATTTGCATTTTGAGGTTAAAAACAAAGAGCTTCACAATCTGCTTATGAAAATTCCAAACGCTTTTTTGGCAGAAAAGGAAACGGAATACAAAGAAATTTTTACCGATTTGTGTAAATATTTTAACAAGAATTCCGACGACTGCAAAATTATGCTGGAAAGTCTTATTTTAAAGCTTATATACCGACTGAAGCAGGACTCAACGGATGCCCCGATTTTTGAGAGTGCAGAATCAAAGCAAGCTGAAGTTATAAGAAATGCCGTAAAATACATTAAGGAGCATTTAAACGAAGATTTAAGTCTTGAAGCGTTATCTAAAAAATTCTCATTTAGCCCTACTTATTTTCACAACAACTTTAAGGCAGTTATGGATAAAACTTTAAGAGTATTTGTTGAAGAAAGAAGAATTAAAAAATCTATTGACCTTTTGCTCACAACCTCAAATTCCATATCTGAAATTGCCTATGAATGTGGATTTTCCTCCCAAAGCTATTTTTGCTATGCTTTTAAAAGGTATACCGGCACAACGCCCCAAAAATACGCACATACTATTTTAAATAAATATAAAAATGGGTAAGAAGTGGAAATCATCTCACTTCTTACCCATTTATTTTTAAAATTTTCGCCTGATTTTATTATTTTTAAAATACTTAAACTTTTTACTGCCTTTTCGCATTAAAGTTATAGTTTTTCCATATAGTTAGCGGTGGCAAGGTGCATCCACTCATTGATTTGTGAGCCTTTGCCTGTTTCAATAATTTCAACCTCAAGCTCCTCAATTTGGTTGATTTCTCCCCTATCAAACTGCTCTAAAACCTCGCGGCAATGAATAAGTCTTTGCTTTAAGCCACCAAGTCTTATATCAATAACCTCAAAGCCGAAGGGCTTTTCCTCTATATTCCAACGCTTTTTCATAGCATTATAAAAGTCTGCAACAAGCTCTTCACACTTTTTATAACGCTCGATAACCTCTTTAACATCACCATTTTTGTACGCTTCGCGAGTACGAACACCAAGAGTATATTTATACTCAAGCAATTTACATAAGGTTTCGGCAATTTCAAACAAGTAACCAAATTCGGGATGTGCAGTGTGGGGCTTTAATTTTTCTGCAAACTCTTTATAAAGCACCTCTTCGGATTTATCCACCCTTACTCGGCAATCGTAAAAGCCCATAAAGGGGTCTGCAAAAAGCATAATTTTATCCATATTGCCTTCGTTGTTTTCAACCAATACGGTGGAAGGAAGATCCAAAAGCAGCATATCATCAAATTCAATATCAAAAAGCTCTTTGAACTTGGCTTTTATTGAGTCGATATCCTCATTGCCCTTATAAATTTCGGCGGCATATAAAAGCACGGGAAGAACGGTAAATTGTGAGGTTTCCTGACCATCATCGCCCCAAATGGTAATTAAAACATTATCAACGCCGTTTTCTCTACAGCTTTGCATTGCGGGTTTTTCAAACATCAAGGAGCACTCAATATGAGGGGTAAGACCTGCGTAAGCAATTCCGCTACCTGCAAACCACATCTTGTTATTGAATTTGCTGTAAGCCTTTATCATATTGTCATAACGCTCTTTATTGGTTGCAAAATAATCCCAGTAAACAAGCTCCAAATCCTTAGGTACTAAATCTGCAACCTCTTTTGAGATAACATCTGTATCATCAGTCGTGTAGGAGCCGCAAGCAAGGTGGAAGAACATATCTCCCCAAACCATAGGCTTGAAGTTATATTTTTTGGCAATCTCCACTACTCTGTCCATATGGCGGGTAAGAAGCTTATATCTGTCCTCATAACCAAATTTAGACAAATGCTTACCAAGTCCAACACTAAAGGCTTCATCCATACCTATATGAATAAGGTCGGTTTTATAGCATTTTCTAAGGGTTTTAAACATATCCTCAATAAGCTCATAGGTTTTATCATCATCAATAAGAAGAATATCTTTTATATCGTTAATTTTTTGGTAAACAGGCCATTGAAAAATACGGGGAAGATGTGCCAAGGTTTGAATACAAGGTATCATCTCAACACCCTTTTGGTCGGCATACTCTACCATATCCTTCATTTCATCAATAGTATATCTACCGCGCATATAACCGAATAAAGGTTGATTTTCCACCTCATATGTATCCTCGGTATAAAGCATAAGTGTGTTATAGCCCATTTTTACCAGTAAATCAATTAAATATTTTACTCTTTGGGGCTTCATAACACCATTACGCGAACAGTCAATCATAACACCAAAATGCTTTTTCATAATCAACAACTCCTAATATGTCAGAATACAAGTGTATTTTAACATATCGCCTTACCATTTACAAGTACAAATTGTATCAAATTTTAGTATATTTGTATTATTTTAATACAATCATTACACTAGTTCAACACTTGACTTACCGGTAAATGGAATTTCACCAAAAAGGGCGGAAACGAAGGCTTTTATCACCTCTTTTGAATTATGATAAGCGTTTATGTAGGTTAAATTCGAGTTTTCGTAATATCTGTAAACATAAGGACTGCCAAAGCTTGCAATAACCGTTTTGTTTTTATCAACGGTATTTGATGCCCAAATTGACGCCGACTCATTACCCCAAAAATCCAAAGGCCCAAGCGGCATATGTGGAGTACGGCAAAGAGCGAATAAAATAAGGTCGTTTTCAGCACAGTCTTTGGTATTATCAAATGGACTAATATTATTACGACGCATTTCCACCCTGCATCCATAGGCTTCAAACTCGGTCTTAAGCTCTTCCAATTCTTCAAACTGTTTATCTGAAGGAGTTACGCCGATAATAAGCACCTTTTTAATTTTGTTTTTATCAAAGGGAATGAGTTTTCTCTCATTATTAACCAAAGTGAGACTTTTTTCGGCTAATTCCTTTGCTATGTCTTCAAAAAATCCGACATTTTTGTCTGAAGTATTTTCTACCTGCTCTAAAATTCCGTATTCAGCTTTAAGTTTCCAAATACGCTCTACGGCGGCATCTAAAACTTCTTCCTTTACCTCGCCCGACAAAATAAGCCTTTCCATTTCGTCAATGTATTCAAAGCTGGGCCAAAGTAAAACATCGTTACCTGCAAGGAAGCTTTTTACGGTATTTTTAAGTGCATCCTCACCCGTAAAACCGCCCATACAAAGAGCGTCGGTAATAACTACACCCTTAAAGCCTAATTCATCACGAAGAAGCTTTGTAGTAAGGTCGTAAGACATAGTTGCGGGTGGGAATTTACCCTCAAATTCATCATTTTGGTAATTCACAAGGTTCATATGCCCCGTCATAATAGTTGGAGCGTTTTCCTTAAATAACTCCTTATACATTTCGCCGTAATTTGCCATCCAAAAATCGAAGGAAGTATTATTATTAATGGAGGTTAAATGGGGATCTAAATGCTCATCATAGGGCGTACCGGGATAATGCTTTAAGCAGGAAATAACATTATTATCCTTCATTGCTTCAAGCTCTTTGCCAACCAATCTTGTAACAAGCGCAGGATCTGAACCCATAGCACGAACATCAGTAACGGGACTTCTTTTAGAAATACCAAGGTCGCACACAGGCCAAAGCAACCAATTCACACCCGTTTTTTTGCAATCCTCTGCTTGAAACTGACCGATTTTATATGCTAATTCCTCGTCATTAGCGGCACCTACTGCCATTTGGCGGGATATATTAACATTATTATTTTTGGCAAAGGTTCCGTTATCGGCAACGGTGAACATAGGCACCGAAAGATAAGAATTATACTCCTCTACCAATGCTTTAAAGCCTTCATTTTCGCCCGTATCAAGTCCGTTGATATATGCACCGTTGTTAAAGATACCGCCGATTGGATATTTTTTTAAAAACTCCTCTACCGAACCGCACATTTTTATATGTTCATCAGGATTACAGGTGCAAACCACCGTTTGACCGATTTTTTCACGAAGCGTAAGCTCCTTCCAAGAAGACACTTTTTTCAAAATTATTTCTCCTTTTAAAATTGTTGTTTTTTGCACATTTATATTATCATACTAACTGTAGAAAACATACACAAATTTTACTGTGTTTTTTAGAAATCTTATTTGATGATAAAATCATTTAATATATCAGCTTATTTATGTATTTCTTTAAAATATTTTGATGGTGAACTCCCAAAATGCCGCTTAAACATTTTAGAAAAGGTATATACATCCGAATACCCTACCGAAAAGGCGGTGGTTGTAACGCTATGTCCTTGTTGCAACAAAACAACCGCCTTTTCCATACGATAATTAAGAAGATACTGCTTTGGCGATACACCAATACGCTTAAAAAAAATATTTGAAAAATAGGTTCTTTCCAAATGTATTCTATCGGCTATCTGCTGTACCGTAATGGGTAGCATATATTCCGAATGAATTAAATTCAGCGCCGTATCAACAGAATTTGAAGCTTGAGGCTTTTCTTCAATTAAAACCGAAAATAGCTCCCATATTTTAGATAAAAGAAATTCTGTTCTGCCCTTTTTATAATTATGAGAAAGCTTCATACCCTCAAAAATATGAAAGGCGTTTGGAATGTTATATGTATCCTCCAAATCCAAAGGCGGTTTACCCGAAAAGCCAATCCAGATATATTCCCAAGGCTCATTATCATCTGCCTGATAAAAGGTTTCTACAAAGGGTGGAATAACAAACATCATACCTTCTGAAAGGCTATAACACTTATTATTTATATAAAACTTACCCCTACCCGAAACAACAAAATGAAAAAGCCAATAAAATCTTGTTGCAGGTCCAAAGGAATGTAAGCTTTTGCATTTTTCGTACCCAAACTGCACAGGATTAACATCATTATACCCTTTATTTATAACGATTTCCGAACCCATAACGCACCTCAAAAACAACAAAATAACAAATTTTTATAACATTATAACATTTATTTTTAGTATCTGTCAATATATAATTAACACAAAAGCAAAGGAGGTATTTTTTATGAAAATAACATTTATGGGTGCGGGTAGTACGGTTTTTGCAAGAAATGTAATTGGCGACTGTATGTGCACCGCTGAGCTAAAAGACAGCGTTTTTGCCCTTTACGACATTGACGGTGACCGCTTAAAGGAAAGTCAGGTAATTTTAGAGGCAATTAAAAAATCTGTAGGCTGTGACGCTAAAATTGAATGTTACCTTGGTGTGGAAAATAGAAAAGCTGCACTTAAAGGCGCAAATTTTGTTGTTAATGCCATTCAGGTTGGACTTTATGACCCTTGCACAATTATTGATTTTGAGGTGCCTAAAAAATACGGCTTACGCCAAACAATTGCCGATACCTTAGGAATTGGCGGAATTATGCGCGCCCTTCGTACAATCCCCGTTATGAAGGATTTTGCCAACGATATGGAAGAAGTTTGCCCCGACGCATGGTTTTTAAACTACACAAATCCAATGGCTATGCTAACGGGATATATGCAACGCTATACAAATGTAAAAACAATTGGTCTTTGCCACAGTGTTCAGGTTTGCAGCGAGTCTTTATTTAACACACTTGAAATGGATTTAAGTCTTTTAGAAGGTCGCAAGGAGCTTATTGCAGGTATTAATCATATGGCTTGGCTTTTGGAGCTTAAAGACAAAAACGGTCGCGACCTCTACCCCGAAATAAAATCTAAAATTGATGCAAAGCTTAATGACCCCGAGTGTAAAAACAAGGTCAGACTTGACTACATAAAGAATTTTGGTTACTACTGCACCGAATCAAGTGAACATAATGCCGAATACAATATGTTCTATATTAAGGATAAATATCCCGAGCTTATTGACCGTTACAATATTCCCCTTGATGAATACCCAAGACGCTGTGTAAACCAAATTGAGGGTTGGAAAAAGGAATATGCCGAGCTTTTGAAAACAGGAGTTAAGGAGCCCAGGCGTTCCAAGGAATATGCATCATACATTATGCAGTCTATTGTTACCAACACCCCATACAAAATCGGCGGTAATGTTTTAAACAACGGATTTATAACCAATTTGCCCAAGGAAGCCTGTGTTGAGGTTCCCTGCCTTGTTGACGGAAGCGGAATCAGAGGTTGCTATGTTGGTGCGCTTCCCGTTCAGTGCGCCGCAATGAATATGACTAACATTAATGTTCAGCTTCTCACCATTGAGGCGGCACGCACCCTTAAAAAGGAGCATATTTACCAAGCCGCTATGCTTGACCCGCACACCGCATCCGAGCTTGATATTGATACAATTAAAAAGATGGTTGATGACCTTATTGTAGCCCACGGAGATTATTTACCCAAATATAACTAAAATAAATTAATATAATAAACAAAACACAAAGGCTTAAAAATTTCTTAATAAGCCTTTGTGTTTTTTATGTTATTAGATTTTGAAATTTATAAACTATTTTGCAAGCACTACATCCCAACCTGCTACATACTGTGCGAGTAAAACCAGGTCGTTAAGGTTAGTTACTCCATCACCGTCGGCGTCAAGAGCCGATTCGTTAGCGGTAACATCCCAACCTGCAAGATACTGAGCCAACAAGGTAACATCTTGCAAATCAGCCTTATTATTGCCGTCTATATCGCCCATTACATAATCGGGAGTAAATTCTGCGTAAGCCTCATTAGCATCAATAAGGGTTTGGAGATTAGGCAAAAGGTCATCGTCACCCAGTTCTGCTCGAAGTGCGTTAGCCTTTGCAATTGCCTCACCGCTTTCCTCGGTTACAGTGCCGATTGCTTCGATAGCCTTTTGTGCTTCATTTGCTTTTTTATAAAGCTCGGCAGCTTCGTGGGCGGCGGTACGCATAAGTAAGCTTTCTTCCTCAGTAACGCCAATAGCAACACCGTTTGTATCACCTACAGTACCAATAACATTAGCCAAATCAACCTTAGCATCTAAGGCGCAGATACCCGTAAAGGTTTCATACCAGGTAAGGGCGGCAACAAGGCGGCCTTTATCATTAAGATGATATCCGTCACGGTTGAAGTTATCACCCATAGAGGTTGCTCTTGCGCGCTGGATCGCTTCACCTGTAGGAATCAAACGAACAAATCCGTAATTCTGTGAAGCCTGTAAATAGGTATCTTCAATAGCTTCGTACATTGTTGTTTGATTGCTATTGTAGTTGGGGAAATCGCTATGTGTACTGTCAGCGGAATAAGCCCAGGTTGCGTGGAAAAGTATTTCGGCATCGGGGCACATTTCTTTAAAGTATGCAAGAAGCTCTCTGAGGTAGGGTTCAAAGGTATCAATCTGACCACTCTTGCCGCTAACCTGCTGAATGGTAATGTAATCCCAATCGGTAGCGGTTAAAGCCTGTTGCATACTAACCTTTGAGAAGCCCTTTGTACCTTCTATAGTGCGATAATTAAAGGAATAATCGGTAGTACCGTTAAACATATTACTATAATGACGCTCTAACGAGCAACCACCTATAGAGCAGTCGGCAACACGAATATCCTTGCCATCTGCGGCGGCAATATCATCAATAAACATAGTACCATCATTAGAAAAACTGTTTCCGAAAGCCAAAACCTTAATGGTATCTTCGGTTCTTTCGGCTTCATTAAGCTCAATAGGAGTAATAACACTTTGATCTTCTGCAACGGTAAGCTTTAAATCATCAATATAAATTGTGTCCACAGAAGAATCATAAGGTGTACTAACTGCATAAGAAATTCTTATAACAATCTGCTCATAAGCCTCAAAATCACTAATCCACTTAAAACGAATTGTTGTGTTTTCCCACTCTCCGGTTGCCTTAACCTCACTAAACGCGCCCGAAAGACTGGTATAACTGCTTTTGAATTTTTCACCTTTGCTGGGATTCCAACCTACTAACTGAACGGCTGTTAATCTGCGTTTTTTAGTATCATCATATTCTCTGAGTTTCCAATTTAAAGAAAATTCGTAAATAGTACCGTCTTCAAACAAAGATGTATCCATAGGTACTACTGTATTTTGATGCATACCGTATATACTAAAGCATTTGCTTCCCGAAACGGAATCGGTAGTGTTGATTTTACCACCTGTCCAACTTTGACCTAATACATCATAAATTACGGTTGAGGGATCACTAAGAGTTTCGAAATCCTCATAAAGCAGAGTACCTTCGGGCAATTCGGAACCCTCGGGGTTTTCCAAATCGTTTATAAAAGCGGTGAGCTCATCAGCCATAACCTTATGACCTGCCGCTGAAGGATGGTCTTTACCGCCATCGGTATTCATTGTAACTGCAAAAGAATATGCATTAGCTTCAGCACCGCCGAATTCTGCAACCGCAGATTCAACATATTTGTTAACATTGCTTGTCATCATATTGCAAACCCAGATTATTTTTGCACCCGGATTTTTCTCACGCACAAGAGACATAAAGCTAACAAAGCTATCTACAAGGTCGTCGGTAGTTTTTTCATAATATGCCATACGGCTGTAATCATTGGTACCAAGACCGATAACTACATAGTCGGGTTGACGGGCAAAATCATAAAGAGTTTTTTGGTCCTTATTATAACGAAGATACTTATAAACGGTATCCATCGAGGTTGGCTGATAACCCCAAGAAGCGCCGATACCCTGAACCGAAACAATCGACCAGTCAGCATTCAAATTACGAGCAGTTAAATATGTAAGAGCCTGAGTACCGTCCTGATAATATGCAGAGGGAACATCAGAGCTTGCAGTATCATTTGTTGCAAGATTACCGTAGCCGCCCCACTGTGATGCACCGACAAATTCAATGTACATATCGTTATTTTCAGGAGCCGCTAAAAGCTCACCCGTTAAGGTAACCGATTTAATACCGATTTTAGCAAGCTCAATTTCGCTTTGACGGTAGATTTCGAAGGTGTGATTACCTTCGGCTAAGCCTTCGGCAATTTTTACGGTAACATCACCCGTTTCGGAAATATGGCAAAAATCTCTTGCCTTTTTCACGCCGTCTACAATAATTGTGTAGTAGCATCCGCCGAGCTCCGATGTGCTTTTGAACGAAAGAGCATAAAAGGTAACCGAAACATCACCGCTGCAATTAGCAATAAATTCCATACCTGTTGCGGTGTAGTCGGTCATAAGAACACCGTCTAAGACAGTGGTTCTTCCCTGCGTTTTGTACTTGCCTGACATTTCGGGAATGGTGTAGGTTTTGGTCTCGATTACAGGTTGGTCTTCATCATCCATACCCATTTCCATATCCACATCGTCATCAAGTGCGTAAACCGAACCGACGAACACACTTGTTGCCAACAGGCAAACGGTTAAAAGAAGTGCTAGTAGTTTTTTCATTAAATCTCCTCCTAAAAAATAATACATTTTTATAATACAATACCGGCCACTTAAAATCAATATAAAATATGATATTTTTATAAAATATGATAAAATAATTTTTATGCCTTAGGTGTTTATTAATAAATTTGCTTAGCCAGAGCCTTCAAACACTGGCTATTCACAAAAAACAAGCGCCATTTAATTTTTCAAACAGCACTTGTTTTTATAATTATATGAATTTTTAGCCAATATTAAGCTCTTTTAATTTAGCATCAATAATCGCCATTTCCTCGTTTGTTAAAGTCCAATCAAAGGCGGCGCAGTTTTCCTTAGCCTCATCAACATTTCTAACTCCGCAAAGGGCGGTACCTACAAAATCCTTATTCGTACTCCAGTTAAGGGCAATTTGTGCCAAAGGCTTGCCGTTGTTTGCCGAAATTTCATCAAGAGTTTTTAAAATGCTTGTATCTCATAAACAACTCTCCTCTTTTATAAAATTAGCCAATCAGACTAATTTTATATTAACACATACAATTAAAATAGTCAACATATTTTACTATTACCAAAGTGAAAGTTTATTTTTACCAAAACGATTTTTTAAATCGAACCTCTACCGATTATTTGGTGAGGAATAAAATCGTTGGCAAGGGCTCCGTTTACAATGTAATCAACAATGCTTTTTGCCGTTAAAGAAACGTCATATGAAACCGAGTCAAGCTTAAGACCTAATTCATCTATCAAACGAATATTATCAAAGCCAATAATACCCGCTTTATACTTTTGGGCAAGAGCAATGAGTTTTACTGCATAAATATCTGTAGGGCAAACAATAGCACAACGTTTATCTGCGGTTAATTCTTGTTCTACGTCAGAAAGCTCTGTAACAACGTAATTAGCATTTGCTTCTTGGCATACTTGAACAAAAGAATCAAGCCTTTCCTTTTGGGCAAAAATATTTTTTTGGTTTAGTTTGGGTTTAACGTATATGATTTTTTCGTATTTCTTTTCAAATACACCCTTCAAGGTATCCCTCATTGCTAATGCATTATCAATGCCGATATATGGTATGTTATTTAACTTGTTTCCAAAAGTAACAATAGGAATATTTAACAAATTAAGAAAGTTTTCGTATTCATCGCCCGAATCTGAGGGGCACAAAACAATGCCATCTACCGACATATGATATAGGTTTTGAATACACTCAATTTCCTTTTTATGGTCTTTATTTGTAAAGGTTACAACGGTAGAGTAGCCTTGGGCATTGCAGTTACTTTCAATATTCATAATTATATCGGAAAAATACTGGTTATCAAGATCAAAAGCAACTATTCCAATGATATGGGACTTTCCTCCTGCAATAACACTTGCGTGAATATTAGGGCGATAGCCATATTCTCTTGCTACCTTTAAGATTTTTTCTTTGGTTTTGGGACTTATTCCGGGTCGGTTATTCAGGGCACGATCAATCGTACCCTGAGATACACCGCATATTTTGGCAAGTCCTGTTGATGAAATGATTTTCTTGTTCAAAATTAAACCTCAAATGTTATATATTTTTTGATTGTGATTTTATTAAAATAAATTTTGTTATCTTTAGCGGTAAAGCCAATTTCTTCTCCGTCAACTAAAACCTTTTTCACTTTATCAGCTGAGTCTATACCAACGCTTTCTAAGGTTTGATAACCGCCGTTAACGGTTATTTTTTGCTCATTTTTAGTTTTTATGAAGCTACCCCAACCTGTACCTGTGCTATAGAAACAATTGAAATCTCCTTCTGCAATGGGTGCGAAGCCTATGTAGTTGTTGGGTAAATCAAAGGTATATCCGCTAAAAATAGGTAATAACGAAAAGCTTGCCATTGCTCTGGCATAATTAGCGCCACATTCAATTTCGTTGAAGGGATTACGTTTTTCACCATCATATCTATCGCGTATGTATTTTACCACGGTAAGACCTTCGTTGATAAAGCCTTCGCTTATTAATAGACCTGCAAAGGCGTATTCAAATCCGGTCATACATTCATCGCAATATGGTAGAGGAATAACAGGTCTGTTTGCCCCGTCGGGATAGGTGCATATTATTGAGCCGCCCTCATCGTTAATAGCAAAAACTCGCCAGGCGTTTGGATATTCTCTTAAAGAATCTTTAACATTGTTTTTAAACATATTTTTGAGGGCTGTTTTGCGATCATTTTTATCAAATATATCGCCAATTCCACATATATTTGCATGCCATTGACCAAGTAACTGGTCAAGAGCCGAGCCTTCGCCGATTTGGTATTTTAACTGGTTTTGCTCCTCGTTCCAGTAGTGCATAGCACGAAAATGCTCGGCATAATTTTTATCCTCAAGATTGATTTTTTGATAAAAATACTTACCGTTGAAAAGATTTTCTTTGGTCCATTTATATCCCTTTTCAAAAAGCTCGAGATATTCTTTGCTTTTTTCAGTATGACCTAAAAATTCTGCCATTTCTGATGCGGCTTTAAGGGCCGCAAGATACATACCCTCAAGCCAGGATGACGGGCCGAACAATTCCATATCTAAGGTATGATGTTGTCTGCCTTCTAAAACGCCATCGTGATCTCTATCCCATTCGTAAAGGTTTTTATCGCTCCAAGCGTATTCAAGCACATTAACAAGGTTGTCCCAATTTTTTTCAAGCCATTTGGTGTTGCCGGTTAATTTCCAATCTCTGTAAATTTTAATTATGGTAGACATTTGACCGTCAACGCAAGGTGCTTGAACAGCATATCCGCAACCAAGTGGTAGAGCAGTTCTAAAACACATTCTTCCATCTTCATATGTATCGTATTTGAACTCTGTATCACGTAGACTGCGTTCTAATTCAGGGAACAAGAAACAAAGAGCGTATTGGTATGCCCAAACGTGTGTGCAGGTGCCTTCGCAGGAGCCTTTGTTTGTGTTTACGCCTTCCCATCCATACAAAGTACCATCCTCTAAACGAAGCACGGTAGGTGATTTCAAAACAGTTAAAGTAGCGGTGATAGCGTTAATAACCGTTTTATCAAGGGTTGAGTTTTTCATAGCATTACAAAAAGTGTTTGTCTTTTTATAAAGGGTAGAAAATTTATCTAATGAATAAAAGCAGGATGCAGTTGAATCCTCAAATACGGTTGCATAGTAGTTTTTCCATTGTGCGTTTTTTACATATTCGGCAACCTCTTCTTGTGTTTTACCAGGTTTGGTATATTTAATAAAATCAGGATGCCAATAGTTGTTGCAGTTGGGAATATTCCAAGCAAGAACAAATCTGGTTTTTTTACTTTCGCCTTTATTTATAAGCTTTTGGGCACCTATTACGCAGTGGTCGCCTTGTTTTCTTTCCTCATAATCTCTATCACAAAATTTGCCAAGGTTTAATTCGTGCCAAAAGGTTGTTACAGCATCACACCAATTCCCGCGATACCAATATCTTTGCGCAAATCCATCTTTATCATCAACAGCAATGGTTAAATCGCCATATTTTAAATCGGATTTATCTACACCATAGTGGCTAAGCTTGATAGCGGTATATTTTTCACTTTCAACCTTTTCGTTTAAACCACATTCAAATGGATTTTTAACGGCTAAAGTAATAAGATATTTAACACCGTCTACCTTGCTTTTAACGTCTATTTCAAAAAATGCAGAAGGTATGCTGGAATTATATGCATCAAGTGGGATGATGGGGTTAAATGCCTTTAAAAGCACCTTTGCGGGGAAGTTATCATCCTCGAGCGTAACAGTAGCGATAGGGAAGGTTGCGTCAAATTTAACCTTTTTAAAGTGAGGGAATGCAGCCATGGGAGTACCACTTGCTCCGGTAAAATGATGACCTGTGAAATTTTTGATTTGGTCGCCCTGCAAAATTTTAACCACAGTTTCTCCGTTTGGATACTCGGCTCTTATAGCAAAGTGAGAATTGCCATTGAAACTATTTTTATTGGCGCGATTGAAAATTTCCCAATCTACCAAACTTGCATTACCTGCAAGGTTGATTGAGCCACTTCCAATTCCGCCTAATGGAAAAAGTATTTCGTTTGTTTTTTTACCTGTATATAACATAATATCACCGCTTCAAATATATTTTGTGTGCGTACACAATATTTGATTTTATTATATATCTCTGTTTTTATCGTGTCAACCTACACGGTATTTATTATGCAACTATTCAGCTATTACAAAAAACCCGCCTTGGAGAACCAAGACGGGTTAAAATTATATTCTAATTATCTTTTTAAAAGAACTTCCTGCTCGTAATCTTTTACTTCTTTAAGCCAATCAGCACCAACGGGAACACCGTTTTTCTCGCAGAAGTAATCCCAAACTGCACCGAAGGGATAGGTTTTGTATTCCTCGGTAAGGGCAAGACGGGAGGTGTTATCGCCATCAAGCTCTAATTTCATAAGGTCTACTGTGGGCTCCAGCATTGCGCGAAGAAGTGCCTTTTGCATATTGCGTGTACCGATTACCCAAGCGGCAACGCGGTTAATGGAAGCATCAAAGAAGTCAAGACCGATGTATGTACGGTCAACAAGATTGGTGCGAACAAGGTTCTGTGCGATTGCCAAAAGCTCATCATCCATTATAACTACATGGTCACTATCCCAACGAACGGGACGGCTAACATGAAGGAGTAATTTATCGGTAAAGAGTAAAACAGAGGGGATTTTATCGGAGATAACCTCGGTAGGATGGAAGTGACCTGCATCAAGACAGTACATTTTATTTCTGGAAACTGCATAACCTAAAGCAAACTCGTTAGAGCCTACAGTATAGCTTTCAGCACCAATACCGAACACCTTGCTCTCCAAAGCGTCTTTGGTATAAGCCTCATCATAATCAACCGAGAAAACCTCGTCAAGTGCGGTCATCATACGGGCGCGGGGGCCTTCTTTATCAACGGGGATATCCTTAGAGCCATCGGGGAACCAATGGTTGGTAACACAGGTTTGACCAAGCTCTTTACCCATATAAGCGGCGATTTTTCTTGCAGCCTTGCAGTGACGAATCCAGAAATTGCGAACATTTTCATCTGCGCTGGAGATGGTGTAGCCGCTATCTGCCATAGGATGGCTGAAGCAGGTGGGGTTGAAATCAAGACCAATTTCCATTTTCTTTGCCCACTCTACCCACTTTTCAAAGTGCTTGGGCTCTAACTCATCAAGGTCAACCTTCTCATCAGTATCGGCATAAATAGCGTGAAGATTTAACTTCTGCTTACCGGGGATAAGTGACATTGCCTTTTCAATATCGGCACGAAGCTCGTCGGGAGTGGTTGCGGCACCAGGATAGTTGCCGGTTGTTTGAATACCGCCGCTAAGCTCAACATCCTTAAAAAGGAAGCCGTTAACATCATCACCCTGCCAGCAGTGCATAGAGATAACTGTTTTTTGTAAACGCTCTAAAGCTGCATCGGTATCAACACCGATTTTAGCATACTGTTCTTTTGCAAGCAAATAAGCCTTTTCTGTTTGCATAAAAAATTCTCCTTATTTTTACATTTTCCCATTCGGGTTCAAAATAAGTATATCACAAAAAGCTTCAAATGTCTATCCCGTTTTTTGTGAGAAAATAAAAAAATGTAAAAAAGTGGTATTAAATATTTTGAAAGCCAAATTCACCAAAAATTATTTTCAACCGTTGACAATAATTTTTAAGTATGCTAAAATAAATATAGAAAAAAGATACCCGACCTTGCGATAAAGCTTTGCAACTGCCGAGCATCTATATGTTTTACTAATTTCGAGCGTAAAAGCAACGGGTATACTCGGTGTTTTTATGCGTTTTTTGTTTTAGAAAGGAGAGAAAATACTATGAAAAGAAAAACAATTATCATTATCTGTGCAATAATATTGGTATTAGTATTGGTTTTTGTTATCCTATGGCCTTGGGATGGAAAATACAATGTATGGCAAATATTTGAGAATAATTCTACTGTTGCAGACCATCCTGATGTAAATTCAAAAAACTCAGAGTCTTCATCAACTCCAACGCAAATGGTTGATTCTGCACTTTTAGAAAAATTATCTGATACTAAGCAATACACACCATACGAACTCAAGGGCTTGGGAACCCGTTATTACAGAACCATAAACGGATATCTTACTAATGAGTTTTATGATGTTTATGACAGTGGTGTTGTAAAAACATCATCAGTTGTATTTTCTGATGAAGATATTCTTAATATTAGTAAACAAAAAACTATAACAAGCACATTCACTCCACCCACAAGCTTTTCTACCACCTTTAACAAATTAATTAAATCTGAAGAATACACGGTTTATATGAAGCTTAATGGCAATGTAATTCCAATTAAAATAATATATTCTGACTACCAAAGTGATGAGGGCTATACATATCAGGATGTAGTGTGTATTAATTTGTTAGATAATTCTTATATTGATTATGACGATATTTCTACCCAATAAGGAGTAAGGATAAAAAATGATAAAATCAGAAGTTAAATAATAAAACAAATGCGTTATGGAGTTTAATTTTTGCTCTATAACGCATTTGTTTTATTTTAGTAATACACAATAATTTTACTCTACATTACAACATTGTTTGTGTATCATTGGGATCACCGTTTTCTGCCATATAGTATTCCTCTGACCAATCTAAATCGCGGTATTTTTCTCCTCTGGGGTCGGTATTTATCCATTCTATAAGCATATCCAGCATTTCTTTTGTCCAGGTCGCTCGGTCAATCTGGGCGGTAGTGAATTTATTTTGAGTTATCATTTCAAAACCGAAATCATCCTTAACATGGGTTTTAGCCGCGCCTTCAACAACCTCTTGCACCAAATGAGAGGGTATAAAAAGCACTCCCCCACCTGCGCCGTAAACAATATCACCCGGTAAAACGGTTGCCTTGCCAATTCTTGTAATGGAGTTAAAATCCTTCATTACAAACTCGCGAATGGGCGTGGGATCTATTCCACGATAATAAACCTGAACATCGGGGACCTGTTTCATCTGCTCCACATCACGAATTCCGCCCCACACTATGCCACCACCCGTTTTTGTACGGGTTTTAATAGCGGTAGTAAGGTTACCGCCAAGGAATGTACCCTTGTAGATTTTATCGTACATATCTACAACAACCACATCCCCTTCAACTAGAGTATCAATAACCCATTGATTGAAGTTACCGCTTCTACCCTCGTTTTTACCAACCGACATCATAACATCAAGCAAATCGGGGCGGGTTGGCACATAGGTAGCCGTTACGGCACGGCCTATAAGCTTTCTTCCGTCATCGTGAAGGGTTTTTAAATCCCCCTCAAACTGACTTTCATATCCCTTTAAATAAATAGGCTTCCAAAGCTCCTCTAAGGTCATTTTTTGCATTTCATCAAGATATTTTTGGGGCACCTTTGGTCTGCCGTCGGGAAAACGCTCTCCCTTCCAAAGTGGGGTGAGGGCAATTATTTCTTCTCTACTATTAAGTTTCATAATAAATCCTCTTTCTACAAATTGTTGGGTGATGCTATACATATCCAGCGGTTAAGTGCGGGCAATTGCTGATAGTTTGTGGGATTACAACCGTGACCTCTGAATAATAAAATTTCTTCATCCAGCTCATCAATTTTATCTATCTCGCCTGCCATAAAGGAAATAAGTCGTTCCCTTGCAAAGCGAAGTCGCATTAAAAGTGCACCTATTCTGATTTCGATAACATCTACACCGTGAGGCTTGTTTTCCTCAAACCAATGCCTGCGGAAGCAGGCTACAAACTCCTCTATTCTTGTCATAGCAAGCAGGTAGTCATCGCATATAGTCTTAATTTCATCCATATTCTTTTCTCTGTATGCTTTTCGGGTACGAACACCAAGGTCATATTTAACAGCAAGGGCACGGCAAAGGGCTGCCTGACTTTTAAATATTGTTGAAAACTTGCTTGTTTTAGCGGCATTTTCAAAATATTCGGCAACCTCTTCAAATTCTTTTCTGCGACTACCTACAATATGAGCATCCACCATTCCCATAAGGGGATCATTAAAAAGAAGATATGTATATGGCGTTGTGGAATATTGCTTATCAACGGGACCAACATCCACGCGTATATCAAGCTTCATCATATCGTCAAAATTTTCACCTGTTATTTCGCTGAATTCCTTTTTAATCTGCTCCATATCCTCTACTCCGTCATAAAAACGGCGGATAGCATAAAGAGAGGGCAAAACGGCATAGTATGAGCAAAGCTTACCGTAGTTTCCCCACACCGTCATCATAATATTCTGAACGTCCTTTTCCCTGCAGGCCTGCATAGCGGGCAGCATAGTTGCAAGGCTGAATTCGTTGTTTGATGCAAATCCCATCCAAGTCCAAGCTCCGCCCGCAAACCAGCTTTCACCACCGAATTTCTTATGAGATTCAAGCATTGTAGCGTATTCTTCTTTTTTCTCTCTGTAATAGCTCCAATAAACCTGATCAATACCCTCGGGACAGGAGGCGGCAATCTCATCGGTTATAATGTTTGGATCATTGCTGAAATACTCACCGTTATTGGCAATTCTAAAGAACATATCAGACCACATTATAGGACGAAAACCGTACTTTTTAGCAAGCTGGATAACCCGTTCCAGATGCTTACGGATAATGTCATATCGGTTTTCGCTGCCGTTAATATCCAGATACTGACCTCTACCCAAAGAATGTGCTTCATCCATACCTATATGAATAATCTCTGAAGTAAAACAGTCCCGCATATTTTTAAACATTTTTTCAATAAGGGAGTAAGTGCGTTCATCCCCTACAAGCAAAACGTCATCCTGATCTCTGAACTTTTGAAATTCCTTCCAATAAAACATCTGATTTAAATGAGCTAATGTTTGTATACAAGGAATAACCTCAATATCAATAGAATTGCAATATGCAACTATATCTTTAAGCTCTTCTTTAGAATATCTGCCCCTGAGATAGCCAAAATAGGGTTCTTCGGGGATTTCATAGGTATCTTCAGTGTATAACTGAATCATATTATAGCCCAATTTTTTAATGGTACGTGCATACTCCTTAACCTGCTCCGGCTTCATAACACCGTTTCGAGACATATCCATCATAACACCAAATCTTTTAAACATAAAAACACTCCCTATAGTTTATTCTACAGTAATTAATACACAGGAATTTGCAGTTAGGTTTAAGGTAATTTCTTCATTTTCGCCTGCAATATATTCAGCAATTGGTTTAAGTCTACCTTCCTCGCGGAGTATTTCCAGTTGTTCTGCCGACGGCACATCCACGCCCATTTTTTCAAACATTCTGTAGGGGTTTGTATGGGTTTTGTCTA
>SVPL01000024.1 GCA_015065925.1 Oscillospiraceae bacterium | reverse complement strand
CATCCGTAACATTGTGATATATTGGGAAAGGAACATTGACCTCTTCAACCACACTTATGGTAATATAATCCTTTAATGGGGAATCAATTTTCACCTCATTAATATTTTTCATTGTTAAAGCAGGATCTGTATATGTATAAGCCAACTGAACCGATAAATGCTCGTTTTTAAACATAGAAATGCTTTTAAGTTCTGGCTTTGAATCAATATCTTCATCCTTAAAGCATTTTTCTAAAGCAGATAAAAACTTTATTTTAAATTTTTCATTCATATTAGCACCACCAAAATAATTCTTGTTTTCAGTATATCATTAACCAAAACAAATATCAATAGTAAAAAGAGCTAATAATCTATAATAAGGAATATTTTCCCTTTCGCTTGACTTTTTAGCATTTTTGCGGTATCCTAATTAAGGTATTATTTTAAATTTCTTCCTAAAATTTGGAGTATATTATGAATATTTTAAATAAATTCCGTAAATCCATTATGCTTTTCTTCAAATTTGCTCTTATTCTTTCAATAACCTTTGTATTTATAGGCTGTTGGCAGAGCTACTATATTGAGGCATTATTCAGCAATAAAGGTAACTATGTTGTTGTTTTTTCATACCTGATTATTCTTTTGGTATTCAATAATTTGTACGGTGGACTTAAAATAGGTACTCTGCGTTTGCATGAGGTTATTTACAGTTTTTCCCTTTCTATGGTTTTCACCAATTTTGTTATGTATTTAGAGCTTTCTCTTATAGCGCGTAATATGTTAAATCCTCTACCCCTTTTAGGTTCTTCGCTAATACAACTTATAATTATATTTTTTGGTTGCTATGCACTTAATACAGTGTATTATTCTATGTATCAGCCTCACCACATTCTGGCTATTGTTCATCCCGGCTACGACCAAACACACATTGTAGCTAAAATGAGCAAAATCAAAGAGAGATACACCATTGACAAAATAATAACCTCTGATACCGCTGAAGAAGAAATACTGAAATCTGCCAATGACTATGAAGCAATTTTGTTGGGTGATATTGAAAAATCACTTCAAAACAACATTTTGAGATATTGCTACAAAGAGCGTAAAAGAATATATATGGCGCCATCAAGCAATGATATTATTATAAATAACAGTTATCAAAGCCAGATTTTTGATACACCTATTTTGATTTGCAGAAATCGCGGACTAACCATTGAGCAACAGCTAATTAAACGGGCTATGGATTTATTGGTATCAATATTCGGTCTTTTAATTGCAAGTCCGTTTATGATAATAATTGCTTTGGCAATAAAGCTTTATGACAGAGGTCCTGTTTTCTTTAAACAAAACCGTGTCACCAAGGACGGAAAGATTTTTAATGTTTTAAAATTCCGTTCTATGATTGTTGATGCAGATAAAATCGCTCTTAGAAAAGCGACCTCCAATGATGACCGAATAACTCCAATAGGTAAGATAATTCGCCCCTTAAGATTGGACGAACTTCCACAGCTCATAAATATTCTAAAAGGTGATATGTCACTAGTTGGTCCCCGCCCTGAAAGAACAGAAAATGTATTTGAATATACACAGATGCTTCCTGAATTTGATTTGCGTCATAGAGTAAAAGCAGGACTTACGGGTTATGCGCAAATTTACGGAAAATACAATACTTCCCCGCAAAACAAACTGAATATGGATTTAATTTATATTGAAAAATATTCGGTTTTGCTTGATATAAAGCTTTTAATTATGACCATTAAAATTTTATTTATGAGAGAAAGCACAGAAGGTTTTTCGGATGAAGACAGCGTAATTGGAGCAACCCCAACATCTAATAACCCTTCTGAAAATAAAACGGAGGAATAAAATATGAGCAATTTCAACACAACATTGGTAGTTATGGCAGCAGGTATGGGTAGCCGTTTCGGTGGCTTAAAGCAATTGGAGCCTATTGGTTCAAACGGTGAAGTTTTACTTGACTATTCGGTATACGACGCCCAAAAAGCAGGCTTTAACAAGGTTGTTTTTGTAATTAAACACGCCATTGAAAAAGATTTCAGAGAAATGGTTGGTAAAAGAATTGAAAAGAAAATTGATGTTGATTACGCTTTTCAGGAGTTAGATAAGCTTCCTTCAGGCTTCGTTGTTCCCGCCGACAGAGAAAAGCCTTGGGGCACAGGCCACGCAGTTCTTTGCTGTAAGGATTTTGTAACACAGCCATTTGCCGCTATCAACGCAGACGATTTTTACGGTCCCTCCGCATACAAGCAAATTAATAACTGCCTTGCAAAGCAAACAGGCGACTACTGTATGGTAGGCTTCAGACTTAAAAACACCCTCACCGATAACGGTACTGTTGCCCGCGGTGTTTGCGAAACAGATGCCGCAAATCATCTTACTAATATTACCGAAATTACCAACATCAAAGATTGTGCTTACGAGGATGAAAACGGCAAAAAAATCATCCTTCCCCCCGATACCGTTGTTTCAATGAATATGTGGGGCTTTACCACCGATTTATTCAATTACTTAGAAGATGGCTTTAACAAATTCTTAAGCGAAAAAATTAATGTTCCCAAATCGGAATACTTCCTCCCCTTCCAAATTGATGAGCTCATCAAAAATGGTGAAAAGCAGGTTGAGGTTCTTGTTGCAGAGGATAAATGGTACGGTATGACCTACAAAGAGGATAAACCCGTTGTAAAAGCAGCCATTGCCGATATGACCAAAAATGGTTTATACGACGGAATTTAAACTAAATAAGAAATTTAAAAAGAGGATGTAAAAAAATACTGACTCTCTTAAATGTTATAAAATCAGAAAAATTGGTTAAAAATAAACGAGGAAGAAGTGAAAATATTTTCATTTCTTCCCCGTTTTAAGTTTTTCTAGTTTAATATAACAACATCGTTAACCCCCAATATATCGGAGGTTTTTTTTACAGCCTCTAATTTTATTAAATATTCACCTTTATAGTTTGTCCTTGCTCGGCTGAGGCAAATGCCGCCTCCATAACCTGCATAACTCTGCGCACCTCTGCGTGGGTAACCAATATATCCGCCTTACCGTCAAGTGCTAAACAGAAATTGCGGTAAAAATCGTGAACATCACTCTCCGGACGAGGCACTTTATACTGCTTCAAGGTAACCTCATCACGGGGCGCCATTGTTTTGGTAATTCCCGCAGCAGTTTGAACGGGTAAAACATCCTTTTCATTCCAAGCGGTCATAAGGGCAACCTCAGTTTCCTCACGCCAATCCTTAATAAGGGCACTGCCTTTTTTGCACTGCATATAAAATCTTGGCATAGCTATAAAGTTGTAAGTACCCACCTCAACATAGGCAGATTTACCATTTTCAAAAATCATATCGAGCCTAAATCCATCATCGACCTCAGTGTTGGTAATATTGGTGGTAACACAGTTGACGCTAACTATTTTTTCCTTAAAGATTTGAAGCAACTGGTCAATTAAATGCACACCCCAGTCAAGAATCATTCCGCCGCCCTGTGCCTTGGTGCAACGCCAATCGCTGGGAATACCGCGGGAGCCGTGTATACGGGATTCAATACGAATAACCTCCCCTATTTCACCACTCTGCACAATACCCTTTATAGCCAGATAATCAACATCAAATCTGCGGTTTTGGTGTACTGTAAAAAGTTTACCCGAGTTATTGGCGGCAAAAATCATTTCATCAAGTGCCGCAACCGACATTTCAACAGGCTTTTCACAAATAACATTTTTACCAGCGTTAAGGGATTTAATAACAAGCTCCTTATGGTCATCATTAGGAACGGCAATAACAACGGCATCTACCTTTTCGTCGCTTAAAACAGCTTCAAAGGAATCATACAGATTTATTCCAAGCTCCTTCGCGGCAGACATTCTTTTATCATCAATATCATATGTACCCGCAAGAGTTACTACATTGCTATTCATAATTTGTTTGCAGTGCCATGTTCCCTGACCACCGCAACCTATTACAGCGATATTTTTCATAACAAAACACCTCAAAATCGCATATTATACAAGTTTAGTATATAACACTTTGTATCTTTTGGCAATAAATATATTGCTTAAAACTAGTCAAATATTGCCATTTAATATTTTGGAGTTGACAATTTACAAACAATTTGCTATAATATACAACAAATGTTACACAACATATGTTGTATATAAATCAGGAGATGCTTATATGCCACCCATTCCAAAATACACTAAACAAGAGATAATAGATATAGCCTTTGATTTTGTTAAAGAAAATGGCTACGACGCACTAACTGCAAGGGATTTAGCCAAAATGCTAAACACCTCTACCCGACCTATTTTCACAGCCTTTGAAAATATGGAAGAACTAAAAAAAGAAATTATTTATAAAACGGAAAACTTTTTTATAAAATACAAAAAAGATGAAATAAAAAAACAGGAATACCCTGAATACAAGGCAAGCGGTATTGCCTACATTCGCTTTGCAAAGGAAGAAAAAAATCTTTTTAAGCTACTTTTTATGCGTGACAGAACGGGTGAAACAGATGTAAAAGAGCTTTCCATTTCAGATGAAATTAATTTTATAACCAAAAACCTTTTAATTTCCGATGAGGCTGCCGAAAAGTTTCATATAAAAATGTGGGTTGTGATGCACGGATTTGCAACAATGCTTGCAACGGGATATTTGGATTTAGATTTTAAAACAATCAGCAATATAACAAGCGAGGTTTATAACGCTTTGAAGGATGGTGCAAAAAATGAATAACATTATAGAAATCAGTAATTTAAATAAAAGCTTTAAAGATGTTAAAGCGGTACAAGACCTTAGTTTTAAGGTCAAAGAGGGTGAGCTTTTTGCTTTTTTAGGTCTTAACGGAGCAGGAAAAAGCACCACAATTTCTATTATTTGCGGACAATTATCCAAGGATTCGGGAACAGTTTTAATTGACGGAAACAATATTGATAAAAGTGTTGAGGGAATTAAAAGTCAACTTGGAGTTGTTTTTCAAAATTCGGTTTTAGATAAGCCATTGACCGTTAAAGAAAATCTTAAAAACCGTGCCGCTCTTTATGGCATAAAGGATGCTGAGTTTAATAATAGATTAAACGAGCTTTCAAAATTATTATCTCTTGATGAAATTTTAAACCGTCCTGTTGGTAAGCTTTCGGGTGGTCAACGACGCAGGGCGGATATAGCAAGAGCTTTGCTCCACAGTCCCAAAATACTGATTTTAGATGAACCTACAACAGGGCTTGACCCACAAACAAGGCACACCCTTTGGGAGGTTATATCTACCCTTCGCAAGGAAAAGGGTATGACAGTATTTTTAACCACCCATTATATGGAAGAAGCTGCCGATGCCGATTATGTTGTGATATTAGATAGCGGTAAAATATCCGCCGAAGGTTCACCCTTAGAACTTAAAAATGCATACAGTGTTGATTATATCACCCTTTATAGCGTTAATGAAAATGATGTAAAAAACTTAGGTTATGAATACGAAAAAATCAAAGACGCTTTTAGAATTTCCATTCCCAACACACAAACCGCAACTGAGCTTATTATAAATAATCCCCATTTATTTAAGGATTATGAAATCACAAAAGGAAAAATGGATGATGTTTTTCTGGCAGTTACAGGTAAATCTCTTTCAGCAAACGGAGGTGCTTCAAAATGAGTATAATTTCCTCTTTAATACGAAGAAATACAAAAATTTTTTTTAAAGACAAAGGACTTTTATTTACCTCGCTTATCACACCTATGATACTATTGGTGCTGTACGCTACCTTTTTAGGTAATCTATATGAGGATTCTTTCAGACAAATTCTTAATGCCATAGCACCGAACATTAAGGTATCAGATTCACTGATAAATGGTTGTGTAGGAGGTCAGTTGTTCTCATCTTTACTTGCCGTATCCACAGTAACAGTAACATTTTGTTCCAATATGCTTATGGTTCAGGATAAGGTGAACGGCTCTATAAACGACATTACAATCACCCCCGTAAAGGGGTCATACCTGGCTGTAGGCTATTATACTGCAACATTTATCACAACCCTTATTATATGCTTGATTGCAACAATTTCCTGCTTAATCTACATTTCATTTATTGGATGGTATTTGAATTTTACAGATATACTGCTAATACTCTTAGATGTATTTATTCTTGTAATGTTCGGTACTGCGCTTTCCAGTATTATAAACTACTTTTTATCTTCACAGGGGCAAATTTCAGCAGTTGGAAGTATTGTTTCTTCCTGTTACGGATTTATTTGCGGTGCTTATATGCCAATATCGCAATTTTCAAGCTGGCTTCAAAATCTGGTTGCATTTTTACCGGGCACCTACGGCACTTCTCTACTCCGCAACCATTCTCTCAGAGGAGTTTTTGCCGAAATGGAAGGTCTTGGTATCCCCGAAAAAGCCATTGACGGAGTAAAGGATTCAATCGACTGCAATATCTACTTTTTTGATAATAAAGTACCAATTAGTACAATGTACCTATACTTGGTGGGTATTACACTTACGCTTGTTGGAATTTATGTTTTAATGAATTTAAGAAAAAGAAAAATAAAAAGATAGTAAAAAGCTCCTGAGCTCTTTAAAATGAACTCAGGAACTTTTATTATTCCATCTCAGAAATATGGGTTTCAAGACAGAAGGATTTTTTACCACATTCAGGGCAGGTTAACTTACGGGTTTTATAGGTGTGGCTTGCCCAAAACATTTCCTTGAATTTTGGTTTAAACAACTTATGACATTCGGGGCAAATGTATGCAACGCTTTTATAATAATATGCTGAAAGCCATATTGAAAGCGCAATCACGATTGCCATACCAACTACAAAAGCCCACCACAAACCTGTAAAAATTGCCAACAATAAGGTTCCGTACTCAAAAACCGCCATTATTGCCGCAAAAATCCACATATTGCGTCTAAACTTTTTCATTTTTTTATTTACTTCCATAGTATAAGCTATATCTCCTACATTTTTCAAGGTGAAATCAGTTTTATTTTTCACCTCCCCAGACAGCAGTTCTAAATTTTTAAGTTTCTCCTGCCTTTCGGCTATCTCGTCACTTAAAATCTGTTTTTGCTGTTCTAAAAACAATTCAATTACCTTTGCAGAGCCTTCTTCCTTTAAAATTTGACCTATTACATTTATTGAAAGCCCAATTTCCCTTAAAAAACAAATAGCCTTCATTTTTTCAAGGTCATTTTCGGAATAAACCCTTCTACCGCCCTCAGATAACTCGCTTGGAGTTAAAATTCCTCGGTTATCATAATACTGAACCGTTCTTACCGTTACATTACAGATTTTTGCAACCTCGCCGGTAGTATATTTTGACATAGCTTTTCACCTCCTATGGCTACATTATATTACATTACGCAGGGTAACAAGCAACCCCTGACGCAAGGGGATTTTTAAAAAATTTTAATTTTTTTAAAAATTAACATCAATTTTAGCTTTCCTGTTTGGAATATAAGGCTTAACACCGTTTTTTTCTCTATTTGGTTGGATACCGTAAAGATATTCGGTTTCACTACCTGTGATTTCAATATTGCCATCCTCACTAACGGTAACAATTGCGCTTAACGGCTCTTTATGATAAAGAGATTTTCTTTGTAAACTATTATATGGCTTTTGATATTTTTTTATAAAATTACCGTCTTTATCAAACTCACTGTATTCAAAGGTCGCATCTTCAGGATATGGATACGGTGCTTCAGAATCGGTTATCCAATCTGCCCAAAGAGCCACATTAACATCATAATAGGCAACATTATTTCTGATTTCAAAATGGTCAGTGTGAAGGTCTCCGTTTATAGCCATAAGCACCGTACCCGAATAACACTCAATAAGAGTGCGTACTTCATCTGCGTTATTGGGATAATCATACCAATCTTTTATCATAGTATGATGTGAAAGCACTAACACCTTCATTCCCCTTTGCTTTGCATCCTCCAAAAGGTTTTTAAGCCACTGCATTTGCTCGGGATGTACCGTTGCAACAGGATTATTCCCTGCTCTTGCCCCATAAGAACCGGGTATATTATGCTCCCATTCATTGGTATTTGGATTAAAGGAATAGTTGGTATCAAGAGCTATTAAACGAAAATTTTTAATATCGGTATAATAATAAGGTTCCCCTGTTTTACCAAAATTAACATCACGGTTACAAAGAGTCGGAGTAATTAGCTCCATTGTATTCAGAACACCGCCCTCCATTTCGTGATTGCCGTAAACACCATACACAGGAAGACCCCATTTGTTATTTTTATATGCTTTAACTATTTCGGGTGATTCAAAATAATCTGTACAAAAATCACCAAGATGAAACACAAAATCAACCTTTTCATCAGCGGCTCTTTTTAAAATTTCATCTAAATGGTCAACGGTCACCGCCATTAAGCTCTTAGAATAATGCAAATCTGCAAATACTAAAAATTTAAGCACAAAATCAGCCCCCTATAGGAAATTATATATCCGCAAAAATACAATGTCAAGGATTAAAATAGGTGTAATTTTTCACAACTGAATTTAACCCTTTTTTCATTTTTTAAACACAAATTTTAATATATTGATTTATTTTTTTATTTTTTTGAAAAAAACACTATACTTTTAATTAAAAATATTGTATTATTGTAGTGTATAAACTAAGTTAGGAGTAGATTTTATGAACAAACAACTTCTTAAATTATTGGAACAAAACGCGCGTTACACCACCGCCGACCTTGCAACTATGCTTGGTATGAGCGAGGATGAGGTTCGCGCCGAAATAGAGCAGCTAAAAAAAGATGGCGTTATTCGTGGCTTTAAAACGGTTGTAGATTGGGAGCGTTTAGACAGCGCCTATGTTTCTGCACTTATTGAGCTTAAGGTTACCCCTCAAGCCGATTCGGGCTTTGAAGACACCGCTAAAAAAATTATGAAATATGATGAGGTTGAAACCGTTTACCTTATGTCGGGCGGTTACGACCTATGTGTTATTGTAAAGGGTAAAACATTCCAAGAGGTTGCAATGTTTGTTGGTAAGGTTTTAGCACCTATGAAGGGTGTTATTTCCACCGCCACCCATTTTGTTTTACGCCGTTATAAAGAATTGGATGTTGTTCTTTGTGGTGACGAAGGCGACGACAGGGGGAACTTCTGGCTGTGATAGATTATAATAAAAAATTAAATCCTACTGCCGCCTCTTTAAAGCCTTCGGGAATACGCCGTTTTTTTGATATCTCCGAACAAATGGAAAATGTTATCTCCCTTGGCGTTGGTGAGCCTGATTTTCAGACTCCTTGGCACATTCGCCACGCAGGTATTGAATCCTTAGAGGGCGGTAAAACCCGCTATACTGCAAACCGCGGTATGGAACAACTAAGAAAAGAAATCACAAACTATATGAAGCGCCGTTTTAATCTTTCTTACGACCCCAACGAAGTTCTTGTTACGGTTGGTGGAAGTGAGGCTATTGATTTAGCCGTACGCGCTTTGGTACAGTCGGGCGACGAGGTTTTAATTCCTCAACCCAGTTTCGTTTGCTATGAGCCTATTGTTCAGTTGGCTGGCGGTGTTCCTGTTATTATTGAGCTTAAAGCAGATAACGATTTTGTGCTGACTCCCGAGCAATTAGAAGAAAAAATCACCGAAAAAACAAAGGCTTTGGTGCTTCCCTACCCTTGCAACCCAACGGGCGGAATTATGCGCAAGGAGGATTTGGAAAAAATTGCCCCAATAATTAAAAAACACGACCTTATGGTCATTTCGGACGAAATTTACGCAGAGCTTACATACAGCGGAGAACGACACATTTCAATTGCCGAAATTGAAAATATGTGGGAGCGCACCATTATTGTTTCAGGATTTTCCAAAGCCTACTCTATGACAGGTTGGCGTTTGGGTTACGCTTTAGGGCCCGAGCCCATAATTGCACTTATGACTAAAATTCACCAATTTGCTATTATGTCTGCCCCAACCACATCTCAGTACGCAGCCATTGATGCTCTGAAAAACGGTGATGACGATATTAAGCGAATGGTTGAAGAATACAATATCCGCCGCAGATTAGTTGTAAACGGATTTAATCAAATAGGACTTACCTGTTTCGAGCCGTTAGGTGCATTTTATGTTTTCCCTTGCATTAAATCGACCGGACTTACAAGTGAAGAATTTTGTGAAAAACTTCTTTATTCCAAAAAGGTGGCAATGGTACCCGGCACTGCTTTTGGCGATTGTGGTGAAGGCTTTGTTCGTGTTTCCTACTGCTATTCTCTGGAACACTTAAAAGAAGCCTTAAAACGCACCGCAGAATTTATAAAGGAACTGAAAACCAGTGAAAACTAAAAAAACGACCGCCTTAGCAAATGCAAAAATTAATCTTGAGCTTGATGTTCTGTGCAAACGGGACGACGGTTATCACGATATTTTCACAATTTTTCAGTCGGTAAATCTCGCCGACGAGGTTACTGTAGAGGTTAAGGAAGGAAACGGTATAACAGTTACAACCAAAGGCGCAGTTATAGAAGGGGAAAACCTTGTTACAAAAGCGGCAGAATTGTTTTTAAATAAAATAAAAGAGTCTGCGCTTATTAACATCAGTCTAAAAAAGGAAATACCCCTTTCAGCGGGATTAGCGGGTGGCAGTGCCGATGCCGCCGCAGTTTTGCTTTGCCTTAATCGCTCATTTGGTGGTATTTTATCTACTTCTAAACTTCTTGAGCTAGCCTTACAGCTTGGCGCTGATGTACCTTTTTGTTTGCTTGGCGGCACCTACCTTGCTGAGGGTATTGGCGAAAAGCTCACCCCACTTCCCTACATTGGTGATTATGATGTAATTTTAATTAAGCATCACAAAAAAGGTTCAACGGGTGAAATGTATTCTCGCATTGATAATCTTTCAATTCCACATTTAACTGAGAAAAAAAGCGTTTTCCGACACATTAATAGCGGATTAGATAATATCACTCCCCACATATCTCACAACAGCTTTTTATATGCCTCTGACGACAAAGCAGAGCAAGAGGAAATTTGCAGGCTACTACTTGAAAAAGGTGCATTTTTATCAGGTCTTTCGGGTAGCGGTCCAACCGTTTTCGGACTTTTTAAAACCATACCTGACGGTCTTGTTGATTTGCTTAAAGGAAACTACAAAGAAGTTTACCTTTGCAAAACCTCACCCGTTGGAATAAAAATAATTGAATAAACTATTTAAAACACTCCAATAATGTTTTTGTACATAAAGCAAAAACTAAAGGAGTGTTTTATTTTATGAAATTAATAAAAAGAATTTTTAAAAAGGAAAATTTTAAAAGAGATTTTATTACGGCGTTATTGGCGGCAATGCTTTTTAGTATGATTTTTTCACTTGCAGAATTTGAAGCAAAATGTGAGGATTTAAAAGAGAATGTTTTAAGGCTACACATAATAGCCAATTCAAATAGCGCTGAAGACCAAGCCATAAAGCTTAAAATTCGTGATGAACTGTTAAAAAACTCTAACGGACTTTTTGAAACTGCAAATAACAAAGAGGCCGCCATAGAAATGGTTAATAATAACACCGATTTTTTAACAGCAATTGCCGAGGAAGTATTAATTAAAGAAGGGAAAAATCAACCTGTAAGCATAAGCATCGGTAAAACATATTTTGATACCCGCGTTTATGAGGATTTTACTCTACCCGCAGGGGAATATGACGCTGTAAGGGTGCTTATTGGTAAGGCAGAGGGAAAAAATTGGTGGTGCGTTATGTTCCCTTCAATGTGTGTTCCCGCCGCCGAAAAGGAGCATAAATTAACCGAAGCAGTTGATGAAAAATCTGCCGAAATAGCAGAAAACGCACCCCGTTATGAGATGCGTTTTAAAATAATAGAATGGTATGAAGCGATTAAAAATAAACTTAAAAATTTTTAGTTTATTGATTTAATAGCATTATTCTCACTATTTACTGTAGCCTTAATAACATCCCCCGCCTTAATAAAGGGTAAATTGGAACTTACACCTATGCCGACGGTATAAATTTTGCCGTCGGTTGATTTTATATAATAAACGGTATTTCCATCCACAACTGCCGAAGAAACCGCCTCAACGGTTATTGTAACTTCGGTTGTAACAGGCTCGGGCTTTTCTTCCTCTTTTACGCCCCCAATATCCTTAAGAAGTCTGCGGTATTCAGCATCGGCACCTGCGATTGTATCGGCAACACCAACAATTTGGTAATCTGTTACCGAAACAAAGGAATAAGC
Organism: Oscillospiraceae bacterium; assembly: GCA_015065925.1. Classification (GTDB taxonomy): domain Bacteria; phylum Bacillota; class Clostridia; order Oscillospirales; family Acutalibacteraceae; genus UMGS1279. The sequence continues at coordinate 24,767 of SVPL01000024.1, read as the reverse complement.
CTTAACAAGTCCCGCGTTATCCTTAAGACTTATAAAATATGAAGGAGTATCTGCAATATTAACCAAAATCGGGAAGGTTGCAATATAGTTTTTCTCTTGAATCATACCCTCTGCAGATTCCATTGCCGAATATTCCTCAGCACCGTTCATAGTATATTGACGCGCCTCTTTAGTGCGAAGATTTACAAGTAAAAATCCAATGTTTGAAGCGTCATCAACAACCGAGGTTATACCTGTGTACATCCAAACATCATCATCAAGAGCGAGATAATTATATCCGTCGGTGGTTTGAACAACATTCTTCTGCCCAAAAATTGAGTTCCAAAATCCATTAGTATAAGCACCCCATAAATCGGCTTGCTCAATTAACATCTGGGAATCATAAACGGTGTCCACCCACTGTGGTACATCGGCTACGGGATAGTTTTTCATCTCGCCCGTAACGGCATCAACCATAATAATTCCCGTAATATCTCTGCCACCTAAAAAGCCTATTGTGTAATCATAATAAGAAACATTCCAGTAAGGGTGACCGTTATCGTCAATTTCAAAGGTAACCGACTCAAACATTTTTGTAGGATAACTAAACCTTACATGACGCATAAGGTCGCGAGAGAAAAACTCACCGGGGGTATATTTCATACCGATTTCAAGCTTAACAAGCTCGGTATCCTGAGTTGCCATATCTATTTTCACATAGTAAGGAATACCCTCTGAACGGTTGCTGATCCACTTTATAATATCGGCGTAATCCAACGGCGAAACTCTTGTTGGCGCCGATTTATAATTGATTTGGGTATAAAAATCCGAAACATTAAACTGAGAAACAAGCTCTACAACCTCGCCTATTTTACGGCTTCCAAGTCTTGTTGCGGTATCCTTATCCACCACGGGTATTTGGGAAAGCGAGATTTCAGATATATCTTCGTTAAAATCGCGCTCCTCCACCTTCAAAAGATTTCTGTAATCCTTTGCGTTAAACATCTCGGAAGATGAAATAAATATTGCTAAAAATCCAACAATAACAATTGCTATTGAGCTTAATACAATGATTTTCATCTTTTTTGTTTTGGGCATTTTTATTCTGTGACTTTTAGGAACATAAGACCCATTTTTTAGTATTTTTTTAACACCCGAAAAGAAAAAGCATACTAAAAAAACAACGATGATATAAATTAAAAATCCCCAAAATTCAGACGATTTAATATGAAGGGGCGGTAATGAAATATAATACCCCACTCCACCTAACAAAAGTGTAACTAATGCAGAAATAATAATTCTTTTAGCCATAAAAATCACTCCTTTAAATGTATTATACACTATTTATGTTTAAAATAAAATAACAAAATATTAACTTTATTAATAAATTTGTTTTTTTAGGAAAAACTTATAGTAATCAAACACAAAATTAAGGGATGTGACAATATGAAAAACAAATTTTGGAGTATGCTTGCTTTTATTATAATATTTGCCGTTATTTTGGGTAGTGTTTCGGTTTCGGCGCTTTCAAAAATGGGCTCCAGAGGAACAGAAGTTAAAAACATTCAAACAAGGCTTAAAAAATGGGGTTATTACACAGGCAGTATTGACGGAATTTACGGAACAGCCACCAAAAATGCCGTTATAAAGTTCCAAAAGAACAACGGACTTACAGCTGATGGAATTGCGGGACCTAAAACCTTAGAAAAAATAGGTCTGCCAACGGGTGGAAGCTCAACAAACACGGGCGGAAATAATGCCGATTATCACCTTTTGGCGCGTATTATCTCTGCCGAGGCAAGGGGCGAACCATATACAGGTCAGGTTGCGGTGGGTGCCGTTGTTTTAAATAGAGTGGAGCATCCGTCCTTCCCATCTACAATTTCGGGAGTAGTTTACCAAAACGGCGCCTTCAGCTGCCTTGACGACGGTCAGTTTGACAAACCCGTTGCCGATAGCGCCTACAAAGCCGCCCGCGACGCTCTAAACGGATGGGATCCCAGTGGTGGAGCAATTTATTATTTTAACCCTGCCACCGCCACAAGTAATTGGATTTGGTCAAGACCACATATAACCACAATTGGAAAGCATAGGTTTTGTAGTTAATCTGAAGATAAATTGTAGTTTTTCATTACATTTTAAACCAAAATTCACAATAATTATTTCATCAATTCTTGCAAATGCTTTAATCTTATGTTAAACTTTATTCATATTAGTTTAACGGAGTGTAAACAATGCACACAGAATATAATGAATGTAGGCTTTGTCCCAGAGAATGTAAGGTTAACAGGAATATGGGTGAGGTCGGTTTTTGCGGAGCTTCAAACAAAACTGAGGTTAACCGAATTGACCTACATTTTATGGAGGAGCCAATAATTTCGGGCAAAAACGGTTCGGGCACTGTATTTTTCACACACTGCACAATGAAATGTATTTTTTGCCAAAATAGTCAAATCAGCCGCCGAAAATCCGTTGGCAAAAAGTTCTCTGCCGAAGAATTGGCAGAACAGTACATAACGCTTGAACAAAAGGGTGCTAATAACATTAATTTGGTCTCCCCTACCCACTATATGCCCACTATAAAGAAAAGTATTGAAATTGCCAAATCAAAGGGTCTCAAAATACCCTTTGTTTACAACACAAGCGGATTTGAAAGATCTGAAATAATTAAATCTTTGAAGGGGTATATTGATATTTTTCTAACCGATTATAAATACCAAAGTCCATATTTGGCTAAAAATTATTCAAATAGCGAGGATTACCCCGACATTATTTTAGATGCCATAAAAGAAATGATAAATATTACAGGCGCACCCGTTATAAATGATGATGGAATACTGCAAAAAGGCACCATTATAAGACATTTAATGTTGCCCGAGCAAATATCCGACACTTTGAAAATTATTAACAAGGTTCACGCAAATTTTAAAGGTTTAGCCCTTTTTTCACTTATGCGACAGTATACCCCTATGGGTGAAAATCTGCCCGACGAACTTAACCGTACAGTAAACGATTACGAATACTCCCTTGCAAGCGAGGAATTTGAATTATTAGGACTTGAAGGCTTTATACAGTCCGATACCGCCGTTGGCACCGATAAAATCCCAAATTTCAATCTTTGATGTTTTTTTAACATAAAAATCCACCTATTTTTTACACTTGGGTGGATTTTTGTTAATTTTTTATCAAAGGTTTGCAATAATCACTATTCATATTGTTAAAAAACAACTAAAAAAACGAAATTTTTGGTTGTTTTAAAATACAAGATATGGTATAATAAATTAATAATTTCAAACAATTGACAAATTAAGTCAAAAAATTATATTTCAATTGGGATGGGAGATATTTATGAACATAATTGTATGTATTAAACAGGTTCCCGGCACATCTAATGTAAAGGTTGATCCCGTTACGGGTGTACTTATACGCGACGGCGTTGAAAGCAAAATGAATCCTTATGATTTATTTGCCTTGGAAACTGCGCTTAAACTCAAAGAGGAAAACGGCGGCACAGTTAAGGTTATTACAATGGGGCCCCCCGCCGCTAAGGATGTGCTTATGGAAGCCATTTATATGGGGGCGGATGACGGTGTTTTGGTTAGTGACCGCCGTTTTGCGGGTGCCGATGTTCTTGCAACCTCTCGCACACTTTCCTCTGCCATTACCGCAAGTGGTAATTTTGATCTTATTCTTTGCGGTAAGCAAACAACCGACGGTGATACGGCTCAGGTTGGTGCAGAAATTGCCGAATATATGGGACTTCCCCACTTTGCAAATGTGAAATCAATATCGGTTAAGAGCGACAACAATATAACCATTGTAAGTGAGCTTGGTGCCACAATTCAAACGGCTGATGCCTCTTTACCCTGTATTTGCTGTGCAGATGCCGATATTAACACCCCTCGTTTGCCCTCATACAAGCGCAAATGCGAAGCAAAAGGCAATGAAGCTCTTATTAAAACCTTATCTCTTGACGATTTTAAGGATAATAATCCCGATCATTACGGGCTTTCGGGCTCACCAACTCAGGTTGAGCGCATTTTCCCGCCTGATAAAAACACAAACAGAGAGTTTATTGAGGGCGAAAATGCAGGCGCAAAGGTTTTTGAAATTCTTAAAGCCAAAAAGTTTATTTAATGAAAGGGGAAATATAAATGCCTGAACTTAAAATTAATCACGAAAAGGTTACGGCAGAAATAGCAAATGAACTTGTTTCGCTCTGTCCCTTTTCTGCAATAAGCTATGAAAATAATAAACTTGCCGTAAATTCAGCCTGTAAAATGTGCAAGCTATGTGTAAAAAAAGGTCCCGCGGGGGTTATGGAGTTTGTAGAGAATAAATCTGCCGCCCCAAAAATCAATAAGGACGAATGGAAGGGTATTGCCGTTTTTGCCGACTGTGAGCAAGGTGTGCTACACCCTGTAACATTTGAACTTTTGGGCAAGGCAAAAGAGCTTACAAAGGTTATTAACCATCCCGTATACGCAATTATAATTGGCGAAAATATAAATAATAATGCCCAAAAACTTCTAAGCTATGGCGCCGATAAGGTTTTTGTTTATGATAATGAAATCTTCCGTGATTTTAGCGTTACTACATACACAAATGCGTTCGCCGATTTTATAGAAAAGGTTAAACCCTCATCAGTATTGGTTGGTGCAACAAATATGGGAAGAAGTCTCGCGCCCCGCGTTGCGGCAAGGTTCAGAACAGGTCTTACTGCCGACTGTACCGTTTTAGAAATGCGCGAAAACACAGATTTAGTTCAAATCCGCCCCGCATTTGGCGGTAACATAATGGCGCAAATTCTTTCCCCTAAAACCCGTCCTCAATTTTGCACAGTAAGGTATAAGATATTTTCGGCACCTCAAAAATGCGAAAATCCAAGCGGTGTTATTGAAAATATGAGCGTTAACACCGATTGGCTGGATAGCAGAGTAAATATCACAAATTCTGTTATAAAACCAAAGGTAACCGACCTTTCGGAAGCCAATGTTATTGTTGCTGTAGGCAGAGGCTTTAAATCTCCTGCCGATTTGGAGTCTGCAAAGGAGCTTGCCGAACTTTTGGGCGCTAACCTTGCTTGTACCCGTCCTTTGGTGGAAAACGGTTGGATGGACGCAAGTAAACAAATAGGTCTTAGCGGTAAAACGGTTAAGCCAAAGCTTATTATAACACTTGGTATTTCGGGCTCGGTTCAATTTGCCGCAGGTATGAAAAGCTCAGATATGATTATTGCGGTAAATAATGATAAAAATGCCTCTATTTTTGATGTTGCGCACTACTGTATTGTAGGTGACCTTTATGAGGTTTTGCCCGAGCTTATCCAGAAGGTTAAGGAGGCTAAAGCAAATGTATAAAAAGGTTGATAATAAAGATATTGAATACTTAAAAAAGGTTATTCCTAATGATAGAATTTTGGTTGGTGATGAAATAAGCGAGGATTTTTATCACGATGAATTAAGTGGTACCGAGCATCCCCCTGAGGTTTTAATTTATGTAACCTCTACCGAGGAAACCTCTGTAATAATGAAATATGCCTACCAAAACAACATCCCCGTAACGGCACGCGGTTCGGGAACGGGACTTGTTGGTTCTTCGGTTGCTGTACACGGCGGAATTATGCTTTGCACCACTATGATGAATCACATTTTAGAGCTTGATACCGAAAATTTAACAGTAACGGTAGAACCCGGTGTTCTACTTATGGAGCTTGCCGAATTTTGTGAGCAGAACGATTTGTTCTATCCCCCCGACCCGGGTGAAAAATCGGCAACAATAGGCGGAAACATCTCCACAAACGCAGGCGGTATGCGTGCAGTAAAATACGGCGTTACAAGGGACTATGTGCGCGGACTTACAGTGGTTTTACCCAATGGAGAGATCCTTGAGCTTGGCGGAAAGGTTGTTAAAAACAGCTCAGGCTACAGCCTTTTAAACCTTATTGTCGGTTCTGAGGGTACTCTTGCGATTATTACCAAGGCGGTTTTAAAGCTCATTCCCCTACCCGCAAAATCGGTTAGCTTGTTACTCCCCTTTGAAACTATGCAAGCCGCCCTTGATACCGTTCCCAAAATCATAACCTCAAAAGCAAACCCAACCGCTATTGAATATATGTCCAAAGAGACAATTTTGTTTGCCGAGGATTATCTTTCCAAAAAATTCCCCGACACAAAATATGAGGCTTATTTGCTTTTAACCTTTGACGGAAATCACACCGATTGGATTGAGGCTGAATATTCTAATGTTGCCGATATTTGTATTAAAAACGGGGCTGTCGATGCCTACTTTATTGATACCGACGAGCGCAAAAAATCAGTTTGGTCGGCAAGAGGTGCATTTTTGGAGGCTATTAAGGCATCTACCGATGAAATGGATGAATGTGATGTTGTAGTACCCAGAAACCGAATTGCAGATTATATTCTTTTCACACACGATTTGGCAAAGGAATTTAACATTCGTATTCCCAGCTTTGGTCATGCGGGTGATGGTAATCTTCACATTTACATCTGCCGCGACGGACTTGAAAAGGATGTTTGGGAAGAAAAATTATCAAATATCTTTGATAAAATGTATAAAAAAGCTGAGGAATTCGGCGGTCAGGTTTCGGGTGAGCACGGTATCGGCTTTGCCAAAAAAGGCTACCTTAAAAATCAATTAGGCGAAACCCAAATGCAGATTATGCAGGGAATAAAAGCCGCATTTGACCCTAAAAATATACTTAACCCCGATAAAATTTGTAGGTAAATTTTTAGATTATCTATTATAAAAAACAATCAACCCTTTAAAAAAACGCTCTGCGGAACAATCCGCAGAGCGTTTTTTAAAGCTATTTACAATATTTTTAACTAATACAATTCAACATCCCAACCGGCTACATATTGGGCAAGATGTATAAGGTCATTAAGGTTAACTAATCCGTCGCCGTCTACATCAAGGGCAGACTCATTTACATCAACATCCCAACCTGCAAAATAACGGGCGATGTTGGTAACGTCACTTAAATCTACAACCCCTGTGCCGTCGATGTCGCCTAGAACAAAGTTTTTATGACCACATTCGTCACAAATTAAATCGTCGCCGTAGGTGTGGTCGGGAACGGTGCGGGTTTTGCCGCATAAGTTACATTCACCGTCGCAAGCGTTATCGTAGGCGTGGGGTGGTTTGCGTGTTTCGTAGCAGATGTCACATTCTCCGTCACACTCGTTTGTAAAGGTGTGTTCTACGGTGCGAATATATCCGCAAAGGTTACAGTCCATATCGCAAGAGTTACTATACAGATGCTCACCAGCGCGAATTGCCCCGCACTTGTTGCACTCCATATCACAACCATCATCATACTCGTGTTCTTCGGGATATTCAAGTATTTCATCACAATCTAAACAAAGCAAAGGTTGGTCGCAGCTTTTTTGTGACTTTGAATTAAATTCAAATTTAACTGTGTCGCTTCCGTTTGAATAAGAGCCATCTTTACTATATGTTATATATATTTTATCGCCCTTAACTACGGGAATATCTATAGTAGTCCAAGCCGTTTCGCCCGAAGCGGTAACCTTTGTAGTGCTATTGAGCTTTATAGTAAGTTTATCATAATTAGATTCGGTGGAAGTGTAATATTTAATTGTTAATCTTCCGCTTCCCGTTGCGGTTATTGTTGCCGTAGCAGAAGAACTGTCATATTTATTTGTAGAACTGTAAACATTACCGCTAAGTGAGAAAGGATAGTTTGTTGCATTTGCAAAATCACAAGAAACGCCTGCACCTCTATGGGGTGGGGTGCGTAATTCTCCGCAAACATTACAGTTAGCATCGCAATCGTTATCATAAGTATGTGTGATTGTACGGGTTTCACCGCATACATTACAGGTAGTATCACAAGTGTTAGTGTATGTATGGGCTATGGTACGCATTGCGCTGCACAAATTACAAACAGTGTCACAGGTGTTATCATAGGTATGAACTACGCCGCTTCTAATTGCACCGCACTCATCACAATCAATATCACAAACGCTGCTATAAACATGGTCCTCTACTTCGCGTTCTGTTCCACATAAATCGCAGGTATCGTCACATGCATTATCATATTTATGGGGTGCTCGACGGAATTCGCCGCAAACATTACAGTCGCGGTCACACTCGCTTGTGTAGGTGTGTTCTATGGTACGTATTGTTTCACAAATGTTACAACTTATATCACATGTGTTATCATATGTATGTAATTCACTACCTATACAACTGTTATAATACCATGTAGCATCGGTAAGGTTTTGATTATCAGAACCTATAGAAATTTTGGATTTATCGCTACTACTTCCACGATAATATACAGTTTTAAGGCTTGTGCAATTATAAAATGCATAATCACCTATACTTGTTACGCTATCCGGGATGGTTATGCTTGTTAGGCTGTCGCAAGAAGAAAATGCATCATCAGCTATAGTAATTGTTCCCGATTTTACCTCATAACTACCTGAGATTGATGTATTAGCTTCAATTAGATGATTACCAATATATAACACATTATTCTTCCAATTAGATGAATTGTTATAATAACCTGTATTATAAAATGCATCATTTCCTATACTTGTTACACTATCTGGTATTACTATATTTTGAAGTTTTCCACAACAATTAAACGCACATGAGCCTATATTTGTAACACCTTCTTCAATAACCACCTCAGTAATTGAGGTTCCCCACGGCAGACTACTTGAGAAAGAATAATCCCCCATTGCACCGTTACCGCTTATGGTAAGGGTTGTGCAGCTTAGAGTCCACATGCAATCACCTGTTGTACCACTTGTTGCATAATGCCATGTGGCATTAATAAGACACTCATTATATGAATCTGAATCTATTGAAATATTATTTCTATCAACACTAGTACCGTTATAATAAACGTCAGTAAGTTTAGTACAACCGTCGAAAGCCCACGAACATATAACTGTTACGCTATCCGGGATGGTTATGCTTGTTAAGCTAGAGCAACCGCTAAACACACCCATATCTATTAATGTTACGCTATCGGGTAGGGTAATATTTGTTAAGCTAGAACAACCGCTAAACGCATAAAACCCTATACTTTTTACACCATCAGGTATGTTTATGCTCGTTAAGTTAGAGCAACCGTAAAATGCCTTTTCACCTATACTAGTTACACTATCGGGTATGGTTATGCTTGTTAGGCTTTTGCAATTATAAAATGCACAATTACCTATACTAGTTGCGCTATTTGGTATAACTATATCTGTTATTAAGTTGCCGTTTAAATAAAGATTTCCTCCATTATCAAGAGGATTAGAAGGATAAGTTACACTCCCATGAAACTTAATATTACACCATGCGGCTATATCGGTTATATGTACTTCTTTAAGGCTTGTGCAACTTTCAAATGCAACCCAACCTATACTTGTTACGCTATTAGGGATGGTTATACTCTTTAGGCTAGTGCAATTGGAAAATGCTACAGCGCCTATGCTTGTTACGCTATCGGGGATGGTTATGCTTGTTAGACTAGAGCAATTATAAAATGCATCATTACCTATACTTGTTACACCATCTTCAATAATAACATTTGTTATCGAAGTTCCCCATGGAGCGTTATCCCCCATTGCACCATTGCCTGAAATAGTAAGCAATGTACCTTCAAGAGTCCACATGCAATCACCCGTTGTACCACTTGTTGCATAATGCCATGTGGCATTAATAAGACACTCATTATATGAATCTGAATCTATTGAAATATTATTTCTATCAACACTAGTACCGTTATAATAAACGTCAGTAAGTTTAGTACAACCGTCGAAAGCCCACGAACATATAACTGTTACGCTATCCGGGATGGTTATGCTTGTTAAGCTAGAGCAACCGCTAAACACACCCATATCTATTAATGTTACGCTATCGGGTAGGGTAATATTTGTTAAGCTAGAACAACCGCTAAACGCATAAAACCCTATACTTTTTACACCATCAGGTATGTTTATGCTCGTTAAGTTAGAGCAACCGTAAAATGCCTTTTCACCTATACTAGTTACACTATCGGGTATGGTTATGCTTGTTAGGCTTTTGCAATTATAAAATGCACAATTACCTATACTAGTTGCGCTATTTGGTATAACTATATCTGTTATTAAGTTGCCGTTTAAATAAAGATTTCCTCCATTATCAAGAGGATTAGAAGGATAAGTTACACTCCCATGAAACTTAATATTACACCATGCGGCTATATCGGTTATATGTACTTCTTTAAGGCTTGTGCAACTTTCAAATGCAACCCAACCTATACTTGTTACGCTATTAGGGATGGTTATACTCTTTAGGCTAGTGCAATTGGAAAATGCTACAGCGCCTATGCTTGTTACGCTATCGGGGATGGTTATGCTTGTTAGACTAGAGCAATTATAAAATGCATCATTACCTATACTTGTTACACCATCTTCAATAATAACATTTGTTATCGAAGTGCCCCATGGAGCGTTATCCCCCATTGCACCATTGCCTGAAATAGTAAGCAATGTACCTTCAAGAGTCCATGTGCAATCGCCTGTTGTACCGCTTGTTGCCGCGCTTGCTTTAAATTCAAACGCACCCATCGGCAGGGCGGTTACAAGTAAAACTACAACCAAAATAATAGATAATATTTTTTTCATAAAATCCATCCTCCAAAACAAAAAATGTGCAAGCGAAAGCCTGCACACAAAAAACGCATAACTCCGCTGATGCGACTCAACCTTACAATACTAACCAAAGTATGCAAAAAAGAGCATGCGTTTTTTACAGAATAAAAAAACGCCTACTTCGGTTAATTTGAATTTTAGATTAAGTCGCAAAGATATTCTACCACTTACAATTCAAAAAGTCAATATTTGTAAAAAATTTTAAACATAGATGTGATTATATTCAACAGGTGAATGACCTGCGTGTCGTTCCGTAAAAATTCACGGTAATTATGCGAAACAACACGCAGGTTGTTCCAGACGGCGTTAAAGGTTGCGTTTCCAAAATATAATTTGTGGTGTTTTTTGGGCAATCGCGGACGCTTGCCCCTACAGGTCAATGGTACAATTTGTGCGTTAAATTTCAATTTGCATTTTTCAGGAACAACACATTGGTTGTTCCCTACCATTTTCCGCGATTTTGTATTCTGTATTCCCTGAGTTTTCTATAAAAGGTGGCTTCGCTTAGATTGCTTCTTTTTAATGCTTCGGCAAAGGGAATTCTTTTTTGCTCCCAAGCCTTAACAATTTTTCCAAAATCGGGTGGTATGGGTGTTTCAGGTCTACCAAACTTAACACCCTTTGCTTTTGCGGCGGCAATGCCTTCTGCTTGCCGCTTTTTTATATTTTCTCGCTCGCTTTGCGCCACAAAGGAAAGAATTTGAAGCACCAAATCTGCTATAAAGGTACCCATTAAATCCTTACCGTTTCGGGTATCCAAAAGGGGCATATCAATAACGCAGATATCTATACCAATATCCTTAGTTAAAATGCGCCATTGCTTTTGAACATCCTCATAATTTCTGCCCAGACGGTCAATGCTGAGTATGTAAAGCAAGTCCCCCTTTTTAAGCTTTTTTACAAGCTTTTTGTACTGTGGGCGGTTAAAATCCTTGCCCGATTGCTTATCAATATAAATGTTTTTCTTAGGCAAATTCACTTCTTGCATTGCCATAATTTGCCTATCTTCGTTTTGGTCGATGCTTGATACCCTGATGTATCCATATTCATTTGACATTTGTATTACCTCCATTATACAGAAATAATACAATATTTTAGGTTTTATTTCCCCCTACCACAAAAAATCCGCCCTCATAAGAGAACGGATTTTATTATAAAAAGATTTATTTTTTAAAAATGCTACAGCTCCACCTTGATAGTTTTGCTCATATGGAGTGAGTAAATATAACATTCGCTAACGGGAAGTCCAAACATTTTTTCGGCGGCTACGGAATAAGTTTTTAACTGTTCGGCATAATGAGCAAGCAAAAACGCCTCGTCATTTGTTCGGTCGGTTTTAAAATCAATTATAACAATATGGTCATTTTCAATAAACATACAGTCAACCGCACCCTGAACTACTACGGTTTGTTCCTTTGCAAATTCAGATAATTCGGGATAGATATCCCCCGCTTTTACATCAAGCATAAACCGTTGTTCACGATAAAGCTTATCCGAATTTAAAATTCTGCTAAACAGTTCAGATTTAAGAAAATTTTCCACCCTATCAATATCAATTGCGTCGCCTTCAGCCTCGGAAATAAATTCATATTCGCAAAGCCTTTCGACCTCATCCTTGGGACTGATTTTTGCCTTATTAAAATCGGCATACTGCATAAATTTATGAAGCGCGGTTCCTCTTTCAGTTGGCGTAAGTCCGCTTTTTGAAAGGAATGCCGGCTTTGATGTTACCGAAAACTCCCTATTCGCATTTCTTTTAGTTAGCTCAGAAACAGATGTTTTGACCTCAATTTTATTTAGGTCGCTGAAGGGATATTCATAGTCTAAAACATCTATTATTTGTTGCTTTAACTCAGGATTTGCTTCTGATTTTTCTAAGGAGATATTTGGCGAAATATTTTCGTTACACTCGATTTTTAAATATTCAACCTTAGCATTAGAATCAACTAAAATATGAGATATTTTATGAATTTCCTCTCCATTTTCTTTAAGCAACTCTCTGCCTGACGGCGTCTGAATTAAGGTAGGCACCAACCAATCCGAAAAGCTAAAGGACTCCATAACTGCCAAAGGTGACATTTTACCGTTATCATCAAACATTTCTTCGGCTTCAATAACTGTGTCGCTTAGTTTTTCTAAAAAGTTCTCCTTAACCGAAGTAAGAAGCACCAAGCGTTCCTCAGCCCTTGTCATAGCAACATATAAAAGTCGCATTTCTTCCTCTACTTGTTTTTGACGAATAACAGATTTTAAAAGAGGAACTGCAAAATTATCTTGCTTAACATTCAAAGCATCATCAACATACTTAAAAGCAATTCCAAGCTTTTCGTTCATAAGAAAGTCTTTAATAACATCCATATTGCTGAATTTTGAGCCTAATCCACCCAAAACGGTTATGGGATACTGCAAGCCCTTAGATTTATGCATTGTAGAAATTTTTACCGAATCGCTGCTGCTTACAACTGCCGACGGAGTATTGTTAAGACTTTTTAAATATTTGAGATAACTAATAAAGCCTGTTAAATCTCCTGAAGTTTCATTAAAATATGACTCGGCTATTTGCTCAAAAAAGTACAGGTTAGCCTGTCTTCTTTCGGCATCAGACATTGATAAAACAATATTTATATATCCGCTATCAATAAGCAGGGTGCTTACAAAATCGGCTGTTCCCATACAAGCCGCAAAGCTACGCCAAAGAGAGATTTTTTCCTTTAAAAAGGCGCATTTTTTATTGTTTTCTGCCTCTTTAAGGACTGCAATATAAAGTTTTTTGCCTTTATAATTAACCTTTAAACGGGCAACATCGTCTTCCGTAAAGCCAAATAAAGGGGAAAGCATTACGCTGAGCATAGAAATATCGTCCATTGGATTTTCAGTAACCTTCACAAGGGAAATAGCTGTTAAAATTTCGGTGGTTTCAAAAAAATCTCCCCCGCCTACCGAAACGGGAATATTTCTTTTTTTAAGCTCCTTTAAGTATTCATTAAGGTGTGTACCCGAGCGAAGTAAAAGTGCAAAATCACCATAGGTAGGCTTGCGAAGTTGATTTTCCTCACCTCGCAAAAAAGCGGGCTCTTTTAATGTTTTTTCAACATAATCGGCAAAAAATACCGCTTCTGCCTCTGCCGCTGAAGCCTCTTCGTCTGCGGCAATTAAATAGGCTTCTACCTTATTGGCGGAATTTTCGGGAAATTTAGCCAGAGGATAAAGCATTTCATTTTCGTCATACTCAATTGCTCCACCCTTTTTAGACATTATTACTCCGAAAAATGCATTTATAAAATCGCATATTTCCTTACGGCTTCTAAAATTGTTAGAGAGTACAACCCGTTTTAATTCCTCAGCGGCTAGTTCATTTGTATAAAGAGTTGCTATATCGCTTCTTTTTGCAAAAATCTCAGGATTTGAGCCACGAAATCCATAAATGCTCTGCTTAATATCCCCAACAGTAAAAAGCTTTTGGCAGTTGTTAGATAAAATAGTGAAAATTTCTCCTTGAAGGTCGTTAATATCCTGATACTCATCAACCATAATTTCATCATACATTGATGAAAGCTCGGTTGAAAGTTTTGAAGGCAACAACTCACCCGCTTCATTTTCAACCGTTAAAAGCTTAAGGGTTAAAAGCTCCACAATTGCAAAAGTCAGCAAGGATTTTTTGTTTAACTGCTCAACATAATTAGTATTAAAAGCTGTGACAATTTCGTGTATTTTAAGTAGTATTTTATAGGAAAATTCAAAATCCTTTTTAACCGCTTCAAGCGGCTTTGAAATGCTTTTTGATGTTTCAATAATGAAACCTTTTGCCGCCTTATAAGCAGTTGAGCATTGCTCATAAATAATAGGATCATAATTTTTTGAATAGGCAAATCTTGAAATAAATTCGGGCAAATTACAAAGCAAAGAATAACATTCATCCCAAGAATAATTTTTTAAGGGTGAAACAAGTCTGTTTAAATATTCAATAAAGGCATCAAAGGATGCACCATATTTTAAATCGGTTTTTTCGTGGGTAAGCAAGGATTTTCGGCAACCTGAAAGCTCATTCAACCAATTTAAAACACCGCTTAACACATTATCCATTATCAGCTTTACATATTCTGAATCAGCAACATTTTGTGGATTATACCTTTCGGCAGCCTCCATTAACCATTTATAACCCTGAGGTAGCTTTTGGCAAAATTCATTAATTTCCAAAATGGTAGCTTCACCATTCGCAGTACCGTATTCAGAGTTTGTTATACTTAAAAATCGCAAAAAATCCAAATCATTTTTTTCAAAATATTCATTAAAAAGTTTTTTACAAACCTTAAGCTTTATGCCCGAATCGGTAACCTCATCTGCAATTTTAAAATCAGGAGAAATGCCAAGAACACTAAAATTGTTCCGCACCAATCGTATACAAAAAGAGTCAATTGTGCAAATATCAGCCGAAGAAATTAACAGTCTTTGATTTAAAAGATCGGTGTTTTCGGGTTGCTCGGCACATTTATCCGAAAGGGCTTTTTCTATTCTGCGACGCATTTCTGCGGCGGCGGCATTGGTGAAGGTTACAATTAACAAACGGTCTGCCGAAACGGGATTGTTTTGGTCACTTAATTTTTCAATTACACGCTCAACCAAAACTGCAGTTTTTCCGCTTCCTGCCGCTGCTGTTACAATTGTGTTACCTGCAGAACCGATTGCCTTTTTTTGGTCATCAGTCCACTTCATTTGCTACCGCCTCCTTCATTTTTTCTAAAATCTCTGTAGGATATTCAGGAATAACCGCACTATGCTCAAAATCATCCTCCACAGCGCAGACAGATTTGAAATCACAATATTTACAAGCGCTGTCACTTCTACCATCACAAGGCTTTAAATCGAAAATACCTTTTCTTATATTTGTTGCAGTATCTGCGATTTTCTTTTCCAAAAAGGCAAAAATTGTATTAAAATCTTCTAAGGTAATTGTGGGATTGTTCTGTCTGTCTCTGGTTGATTTTTTAAATACAAACCTTCCTTTGCCCTCTTTATCCATAGCCTTTATTACATCGTCATCATCTAAAATCATACCGTTCATCATTAAACCGTTAGATTTTGCAGAAGTTTCCACACCCCGTTTTGAGGGCATATACAAAATACCCGCAGGCTCCATTTCACTGAATTTTGAAGTTTTTGTATGGCATAAAACATAAAGGTAAATAAGCATTTGCAGATTTTGACCGTAAAGCACATCGGACAAATGGAACTCCTTAGAGCTTGTTTTATAGTCAACAACTCTGACAAGCTCTTTACCATTTGATAGTTTTAGCACATCAACTCTATCAATCTGACCGTTCAAAACCGCCGTGTTATCACCCATAAACTTTAAAACAAGTGAAGGAATTTTACCTTCCTTTGTATCGATGGTCAGTTCATATTCGACCGGAACAAAATCAGAGTTTTTAAACTGCTCTACCATAAAATTCAAAAGTATTTTAAGGGTTTTTGCCATTTCGGCATAGGAAAACTTAAAGTCAAAGGATTTTAAAAACTCATACCCGTTAATTGTTTTTAGATATTCTTCCATTGCAATATCAACAGATTTTTCTACATCTTCACTTTGAGCGTTGGCAAAGCTTTCACCAAACTCACCAATAACCTTTTCAAGGACAAAATGCACTATTGTACCGCGCTGTAAGCTATCCAGCTCTGCCTTTTGAAGTTTGTGAATACCCAAAATATAACTGCAAAAATATGATAAAGGACATTTATTATAAACCTCGATTTTGCTTGCTGAAAGTTTTAAATTATTACCGAAAAGTCTATCACAAATTTCCTTAGAAATCCTTCGATTAACGCGAGTTTCAATGCTATTAAGGGCATTATAACGAAGCGAATAATCGTTATTATTTTTGTAAATATCCTCCAATGTGAGGGCAAGCTCAGAAAAAGAATTGCGTACTTCAGCATATTTTGCAAAGCCTTCTTCATAGGTTTCGGGAAGTTCATATGCTAATTCCGAACTAACACCAAATACACCCTTTAGCTTTGTAAAAATAGAACTTTCCTCTGTAAGGGAGCCGTCGTAATTGGTGTTGTGCCTTAAAATATAGGTTTTTTCTGTTGCGCAACAAAGAGTTGAATAAACCAAAAAGTTTTCATCAATAACATAATTTTTAAATCTATCTGATATTTCAATACCATTCTTGCACAAAGCGGCTCTATCATTTCGCAAAAGAATACCGCTGTCTGCTGCAGTTTGGGGAAATTCACCCAAATTCATACCAATTGCAAAAACCACCTTTGGACGGGCAGGACGAATTCTGTCGGCGCTTCCGCAAGCAACCTCGTCCAATGTACGAGGAATACTTCCTACCGAGCATCCCGAAAAAGAAAGTTCCAGCATATCAATATATTCATCTGCAGAAATATCATTATCTGAGTAACAACGCACCATATTATCCAAAAGCTGCATAACCTTGTCCCAAGATTGCATAATAAAATCTGCATTTTCACTGTCTGCGCGTTCAAGATATTCGGCACAAAGCGCCTTAAGTCTGATATTTACATTAAGAACCATCAATGTATCATAAACCGCCTTTGAAATTGCTTCGGCATTACCTGCAAAAGCCTTTCTTAAAGACAGAATAGGTACAATAATTTTCTTTCTTATCTCATTAAGCTCCAAAAGCTTTTTATTGATTAAATCTTTTTCATTATCTCTTACCGAAGAAAATCCCAAGGGATTCATATTCCATTCTTCTGCCCAAGCCTCAGAATTAATATCCCAAATATAAACATACTCCTCCACCAAGGATAATTGTTCAACAGATATTTCAAAAAGCTCGGTTTTAAGCAAGGATAATATACTCTCACTACTTAAACTCTGCGCCGCCTTTAAAAGATTAAGAACAAACCTCGATATTGGTGAAAGAATAAGGCTTCTGCGTTTATCTAAAAAACAAGGCGTACTATATTTTTTGGAAGCAAGTTCAATTCTACGCTCGTATTTTGAAATATCCCTAGCTATTATAACAAAATCTTTGAAGCGATAATTTTCTGTACGAACAAGTTGGTGAATTGTTTTAAAAACATACTCAATCTCCTTAACGGGAGTATCCAATGATAATATTTTTACATTTTCATTCTTTTCTTTAAAATCAAAGCCCTCATTGGAGGTTATGGCTCTTTCTAAGACAAAAATTTCCTTTGAGGTAAAGTGCGAATCGCGTAACAAAACAGGACTTTGAACCTGTACATTATGCTCATTAGCGTAATTTTCAAGCATTTCAACAGATGCATAAATATTTGCAAAAACACCTGAATCGCAACGATTTTCCTCTGTTTTACAGCAAAAGGAAATTACAACCTTTTTTGCCTGTAAAATCATTAGCTTTAGCACCTTTAACTGCAATCCTGTAAATCCTTTAAAGGCATCAATATATATGGTTTTACCCCTAAAAAAAGAAAAATCAATTGCCTTTTGATAAAAATTCTCCAAATCATCAAGGGGATCAATATAAATACCCTTAAGCATATCATTATAGGTTGAATATATTAATGAAATTTCAGAAATTTTCTCGGCTAAATTACTATTTTCAAGTTTATCACAAACCGAAATAAGCATATTGCTGCTAATTCCCGCAGTTTTAAATTCTTTAATAACACTCACCATTTGACTTATAAACGAGGTGGATGATATGTATTTTGAAAAGACTTTTAAGTGAGGCGAAATTTTTTTAAGACTTCTTGCCATAAGAACATTACGCTGGGAATCGTCTATATTAAAACCGGCAATACCACCGTATAATTGCCCCGCTTTCTCGCAAATTCCGGTAAAGCTGAGTACAGTAACCTTGCTCATAAATCCGCCGCCAAACATTTCCAGCATAGCTCTTTCAGTTTCAAAGGTATTTTGCTCGGGAACAAGTAAAATAATGTCACTTTCATTACAATTAACATCATTTTTTATCATTTTATGAATTTGTGTTGTTTTTCCTGACGCCGCAGGCCCTATCACAAACTGTAGCATAATATTTTTCTCCTACTTATTTTGATTTTTAGGCGAAACTCCAAATCGCTCCTTATAGGCTCTGTAAAATGCGGAATAGTCGTTAAAACCACTGCTTTGACACGCTGCAATAGCTGAAGAACCTGCCAGAATACTGTTGCGCGCCATAATAAGTCTTTTAAGTTTTATGTACTCCCAAACCGTAACACCTGTGGCGATTTTAAAAATTCTGTTTAGGTGATTTTTACTAATGAAAAACTTTTCACTTAGCATTTCCAATGATAATTGTGAAGAAAGGTTGGCGTTGATATATGCAATAATCTCACCCACCAAAGACTGTACAGGCCTGTTAGAGAATTTTTTGTTTCCTCTTTCATCAAAAGCCAATTTAATTTCATATAAAATAGCAAACAAATTTGAAGTAATTGCAATTCGGCGCATCTCATTATCTTCGGGTGAAGAATCAATACTTTTTAGACACTCGTAAATATGACCGATTCTTATATCATTTGAGGAATAAAAATTACCAACACCTAAAGGACGATTGTTAAATGGTTCGGATAGGACACCGTTTTTATCAATTAAATTCATAATATCGGCATCAAAATGCAAAGCCATACGCTCATACGGCTGATTGTCTTCGATAACAATTTTATGCATTTCACCGCTTCGCATTATCATAATACTACCCGGAACCAGCTTATAAACCGAGCCTTCCACCAAATAACTTGCCCTACCTGAAATAAAGTATAAAATTTCATTTCTGTTATGTGCTCGGGGGGCTGCCAAATTGGCTTCCAGGTTCATTGGATTAACATCAAGCGAATGATGAAACAAGATTTTTTCATCAGAATACATAAACATAACATCACCGATATTAAGTTTATCACACAATGGGGATATTTGCAATATATTTTGTGAATATCAGCAATTGATTTGTAAATTTAGATATTATATACTATACTTAAGGAATTTTATAATTAAGGAGTGGTGTTTATGAAATTAACCTTTCGATGGTATGGAGATTCCGATCCCGTAACCTTGGAAAAAATTTCTCAAATTCCTACTATGAGTGGCGTAGTATCTGCCGTTTATAGCGTGCCGGTTGGCGAAGTATGGAGTGAGGAAAGCATTTTGGATATTAAAACCAAAGCTGAAGCTCACGGATTAGAATTTGAAGTTGTTGAAAGCGTTCCCGTTCACGAAGATATAAAGCTTGGTAACGCAAACGCTGACAAGCTTATAGATGTTTACTGCGAAAATGTTCGCCGTCTTGGAAAAGCAGGTGTTAAATGTATTTGCTACAACTTTATGCCTGTTTTTGACTGGCTTCGCAGTGAGCTTGAGTTTCAACATAAGGATGGCTCTAACGGTCTTGCTTATGTTGACGAAACCGTTTTAAGTATGAATCCCCTTACAAGTGAGCTTTCGCTTCCCGGCTGGGATGAAAGTTATTCTAAAGAGGGTCTAAAGGCTTTACTTAACGAATATGCTTCTGTTACCGAAGAAAAGCTTTGGGATAATCTTAAACACTTCCTTGAAAAGGTTATTCCCGTTGCTGAGGAGTATGGCGTTATGATGGCTATTCATCCTGACGATCCGCCATGGGGAATTTTTGGTCTTCCCAGAATTATTACCAATCAAGAAAACCTTCGCAAATTCTTAAAATTGGTTGACTCCCCTGCTAACGGTCTAACCTTCTGTACAGGTTCGCTTGGTTGTACATATCATAACGATATTATCGCAATGATAAAAGAATTCGGTGATAGAATTCACTTTGCTCATCTTCGTAATGTTAAATGGGATGCCGAGCGTGATTTCCACGAAACTGCTCATCCATCATCTTGCGGAAGTCTTGATATGTTCGAGATTGTTAAAGCTCTTCACGAAAGTGGATTTAAAGGATATGTGCGTCCCGACCACGGCAGAATGATATGGGGTGAAACCGGTCGTTACGGCTACGGACTTTATGACAGAGCCTTAGGTGCGACCTACATAGCGGGCTTATTTGAAGCTGTAGAAAAACTTAGCAAATAAAGAGGTATTTTTATGTCAAACATTAAACTTTGTGCTTTTGCCGATGAAAGCAGTGCCGAAATTGATCTTCAAATAAAGGCTCTTATACGAAATGCTATCCCATATTTAGAAATCCGTAATGTTGATGGTGTTAATATTTCAAAAATCACGCTAGAAAAAGCAAAAGAAGTTAAATCTAAATTAGATGCCAACGGTCTTGCCGTATGGTCATTGGGTTCACCCTACGGTAAAATTAAAGTTTCGGATGATTTTGCACCTCATTTAGATGATTTTAAATATGGCATTGAACTCTCTCGCGAGTTAGGTGCAAAATGTATTCGTCTTTTCAGCTTTTATGAGGCTACAGAACCCTCAGCCAGAGATATAGTTATGGAACGACTTTTAGCATTCATTGAAGCTGCAAAGGGTAGCGGTGTTATACTTTGTCACGAAAATGAAAAGGGAATTTACGGTGATGTTGCTTCCCGTTGTTTGGATATTCACAAAAACTTGCCCGAACTTAAATGTGTATTTGACCCTGCAAACTTTATCCAAAGCGGTCAAGACACCAAAGAAGCTTGGGAAATGCTTAAAGATTATGTTTACTATATGCATATTAAAGATGCAACTCTCGATGGTAAAGTTGTTCCCGCCGGTATTGGTGCAGGTAACCTTCCATTCCTTGTTGGTGAATACTCAAAACAAGGTGGCGGTATTATGACTCTTGAGCCCCATCTTAAGGTATTTGATGGTCTCGCCGCTTTAGAAGCCGATGAAAAAACCGACATTGACGACTTTACTTACCCCGATAACGATGCCGCTTTTGATGTTGCTGCGAACGCGATTAAGGAGATTATTAAATCCTTATAGCCCGGAGGGGAAAAGAATGAAAGAATTAAAAGTTGGTATCATTGGAATTGGAAATATGGGGCATACCCACGCAAAAAATATTTTTGAAGGTAAAATAAACCGTCTTAAGCTTATCGCAGTTTGTGATGTTGATAAATCCAAACTTGAAAAAGCCAAAGAGGAATTCCCAAGCATTTTAACCTTTGAAAATGCCGATGAGCTTTTAAAATCCAATGTGGTTGATGCAGTTATTATTGCAACACCCCACTACTATCATACCGAAATTGCCATTAAAGCCTTTGAAGCAGGGCTTAATGTTCTTACCGAAAAACCCGCAGGTGTTCGAGCAAGTGATGTTTTAAAAATGAACTCTGCCGCCGAAAAAAGCGGTAAGGTATTTGGAATTATGTGGAATCAGCGAACCAATCCACTTTTCAAAAAAGCTAAGGAGCTTGTTGAAAACGGTACTTTAGGCAGTATGAAACGTATGGTTTGGATAATTACCAATTGGTATCGCACCCAAAGTTATTACGATTCTGCCACTTGGCGCGCTACCTGGTCAGGCGAAGGCGGCGGTGTATTGCTTAACCAAGCCCCCCACAATCTTGACCTATGGCAATGGATTTTTGGTATGCCTGATGCTATTTATGCTTCTTGTGATGTTGGAAAATGGCATAATATTGAGGTTGAAGACGATGCCACTATTATTGGTTATTACAAAAATGGAGCAACAGCAACCTTTATAACTTCTACAGGCGAATATCCCGGAACAAACCGTTTGGAAATCAGCGGTAGCAAGGGTAAAATGGTGCTTGAGAAGGGTAAACTCACCCTGACTCTTACAAATGATGATGAAAGAGAATTTTGCTACACCTGTCCCGAAGGATTTCCGTGTTTTGAAACTAACGAAACTGTTTTTGAACAAAACGAAAAAGAATCCTCTCACAATGGCATTTTACAAAATTTCACAGATGCAATTTTAGATGGCACTCCCCTTTTAGCGCCCGGTTATGACGGTATTAAAGAAATCACCCTTTCAAATGCAGCTTATCTTTCCTCTTGGACGGGCGAAAAAGTTGAACTTCCAATGGATAATAGCAAATTCAATACAGAACTTGAAAAACGCATTGCCACATCTATGGGAGAACGCAGTGTAGGCGAAAAAAAGGCAAAAGGTCAGTCTTCTCGTTGGCAGGTTAATTGGTAAAGGAGTTTTTATAATGAAGATAGGTGCACAACTATATACTGTACGCGAATATGCCAAAACCTTAGATGATTTTGAGCAAACATTAAAAAGAGTTGCAGAAATTGGGTACAAATATGTTCAGGTTTCCGGTGTGTGTGACTACACTCCGGAATGGCTTAAGGAAAAGCTTGATGAATACGGTCTAAAATGTGTTCTCACCCATTGTAAGCCTGCAACAAGAATTTTAGATGATCCCAAACAACTTTGCAAGGATCACGATGTTTTTGGTTGTGATTGTATAGGTCTTGGAAGTATGCCAAGACTTTGGAACCATAACGAATTCACAAACGATGATGTTGTTGAAAAGTTTATTGAAGAATATTTACCTGTTATGCAGATTTTTAAAGATAACGGTAAATATATGATGTACCACAACCACGGTGAAGAATTTGATAAACTTTCAAACGGCAATTATATGTGGGATGAACTTGCAAACAGAATCCCTGCTGATTTAATGGGTTTTACACTTGATACCTATTGGATTCAGTTTGGTGGCAAAAACCCCATAACCGAAATAAAAAAACTTGCAGGCAGACTCCCGTGTGTACATTTTAAGGATTATCGCATTGTTCGCGGTGCAGATCCAAAAGTTCAGTTCGCCCCCGTTGGTAGCGGTAATTTAGATTGGGACGGCATTATCGCAGCTTGCGAAGAATCGGGCGTTAAATACGCACTTGTTGAACAGGATAACTGTTTTGGCGCTGATCCCTTTGAATGCTTAAGATCAAGCTTTGAATTTATGAAATCCAAAGGTCTTGAGGTTGAATAAAAAATTTTAATGGAGGATAAAATATGAAAATTGGTGCACAGCTTTATACTCTTCACGATTTCACAAAAACTTTAGAGGATTTTGAAGAAACCCTCAAAAAGGTTGCTGAAATTGGCTTTAAATATGTTCAGGTTTCGGGTACCTGCGAATTTGAAGCGGAATGGCTTAAAGAAAAATTAGAAAAATATGGTTTAAAATGCGTTCTTACTCATACAGCACCTCAAAAATTGTTTGAGGATGCAAAAAAGGTTTGCGATGACCATACCGTTTTTGATTGCGATTATATTGGTCTTGGCGGTATGCCCAGACTTTGGAATTTTGACGAATTTACCAGTGACGAAGTAGTTGATAAATTTGTTGAAGAATATTTACCCATTATGGAAACCTTTAAAGAAAACGGTAAATATATGATGTACCACAACCACCATTATGAGTTTGCAAGAATGAAAAACGGCAACTTTATGTGGGATGAATTGGCAAAACGCATTCCTGCAGATTTAATGGGCTTTACCCTTGATACTTACTGGATTCAGTTTGGCGGCAAAAACCCCGTTAAAGAAATCAAAAAGCTCGCCGGCAGACTTCCTTGTGTTCACTTCAAGGATTATGAGATTGTAAGAGGTCCCAAAGACGAAGCTGTAAGATATGCTCCCGTTGGTAGCGGTAATCTTGATTGGGATGAAATTATCCCCGCTTGCGAAGAAGCAGGTGTTAAATATGTTCTTATTGAGCAGGATAATTGCTTTGGTAAGGATCCCTTTGAATGTTTAAAATCCAGCTTTGAGTTCCTTAAATCCAAAGGTCTTGAGGTTGAATAAATATTATAATACTTTTAGGAGTTGTTAATTATGGAAAAAGTAAGACTTGGTATTATTGGTATTGGTAATATGGGTTCAAGTCATATGAACAGAATTCAAAAAGGCGATATTCCCCAAATGGAAGTTACCGCAGTTTGCGATATCACTCCCGAGCGTTTAGAGTGGGCTGAAAAAAATTATCCTGATGTTGCCCGCTTTGATGATGCAGAAAAAATGATGGATAGTGGTCTTGTAGATGCTATTTTAGTTGCAGTTCCCCACTATGATCATCCTCGTCTTTCCATTATGGGTATGAAAAAAGGTCTTCATGTAATGTGCGAAAAGCCCGCAGGTGTTTACACCAAGCAGGTTAAAGAAATGAATGCAGTTGCCGCAGAATGCAACGTTAAATTCGGTATGATGTTTAATCAGCGTACCAACTGTATGTACCGTAAGC